>JAZRIE010000262.1:0-5635 GCA_045645105.1 Eubacteriales bacterium
ATCCTGGAGCAGGTAAACGGACCGATCCACGGCTTCTGCTCGGGCATTGGCACGGGCGGCACCATCACGGGCATCGGCGAGACCCTGAAGGCAAGGAACCCCGATATGACGATCTGGGCGGTCGAGCCCGAAAACGCGGCGGTCTTGTCGGGCGGCTCGATCGGAGCGCACGTTCAAATGTGAATTGGCGACGGTGTGATCCCCGTGATCCTTAACCAAAACATCTACGACGACGTTTGCATCGTCAAGGACGAGGAAGCGTTGCAGACCTCTAAGGACCTTGCCGCCAAGGAAGGGATCATGTGCGGCATCAGCAGCGGCACGAACGTAGCGGCGGCTCTCCGTCTCGCCAAAAAGCTCGGCAAGGGTAAAACGGTTGTCACGGTCCTGCCCGACACCGCAGAGCGCTATTTTTCGACACCTTTGTTTGAATAATTAAGAAAATTCAATCCTGAAAAAACAGTTTGGGGAGAGCGTGTAGACAAAAGACGTACAGTGTGTAAATTTACACAAACTCTTTAGTCGCTTTTCTCTTGCAAGAAGGAGGCGCAAGAGAAAAGCTTGCAAAAGAGAACGCCGAGAGGAGAATTTCGCGCTCTGCGGAGCGCGAGAAGGGCTACGCGCCCTTCACCGCGCGAGCTTTTGAAAAAGCTCGACCAAAACTTTCATCAAACTGACGAAGCTCGTTAGTTTTGTCTACAAGTTTGGGGAGAGAACCGATGCGGTTCTCTCCCCCTTTTGGTGTTACTCCTCGTAACTGTCGTATTGCTTTTTCTTTTCGTCCTCGGCGTCGGAGCTGTAGACGTATCCGTCGGGAGCGGGTGCGATGTCACCGCGTGCGTCGGGCTCCTCGTAGAACAGAGGCGCGTCCTCCTCGACATAGCTTTCGTCGTCTTCTGTCGTCGCGGTCGCTTCGATCTCTTCGGCATCCTCTGCGGCTTCCTCGACTTCCTCATCGGCTATTTCTTCCGTAGCCTCTGTCGGCGCATCCGCATCGTCGGGAAGCGGAATTTCCTCGGATTGGATTTCCTCGGTAGAAACAAATTCGTCCTCGGTCAGCTCTGCCGAAACGGCGGCATCGTCGTACTGCCACGATACGCCCTCCTCGACGTTTTCGACCTCATTGGCGGTTTCTGAGGCTTCCGCGGTTTCGTCGTCCTCACCGTCGTCGTAGGTGAACTGCACGCCCTCGGCTTCTGCCTGCGCGATATCCGACGCGGAATAGATCTCTCCCGTTTCGGTATCCACAAACATCTCCTCCTCTTCCTCGTCCTCGTCGGGCAAGGAATAGCGCGGATTGGCGGCGGGCTCGATAAAGTCGTTGTAGTCGGTCTCAGCGTCGGCTTCATTTTCCTCGTTTGCATCGAAGGAGTCGTCGCTAAAGAACACCTCCTCGACCGTCGGCTCGCTCTCCTCATCTTCCGCATCGGTATTCTCAATACCGTCTGCGTCTTCGGTCTCAAAGATGGCAATCGCTTGATCTTCCCCGTCGAGGCTCTCGCTCTCGAGCGGCTCCTCCTCGGTGCTTGCCATGGTGGGAACAGCCGTTTTGGGACTGCGGTGGTATTCTCCCTCGTGCCGTCTGCGGTAGATCACCTCGGACGACAGAAGCAGATACATCAGAATGATCTGGAACAGCACCACGAGTCCGCCAAGCACCAGCACAAGCATCTTGCCGTTGACGGGCAGGAAGCGAATGGTGAGGGCGATGGGCATGATAAAGCTGTAGCGGCGCACCTGCTTTGCGTATCTTGCACGGCGCGCGAGCAGAATGATGATCGCGATCAGCTGGCATGCAAGGATCAAGCCGAGTGCAATGATAAAGCCCGTGAGGTTGATCGTGGGGTCTCCCATGATCACGAAGTCCGCCACACGGTCGGCGTAGAAGACCAGACAGTTGCCGTCCTTTTGGGTGTCAAGCACCTCAAGAACGCCGGTCTTTTCGTCGTAGTACGCCGCCTGCAAGCCACTGACGTAGCGAAGCGACTCGGGAAGCAGTACGCGGATCTCATATTTTCCGTTAAATTCGGTAAAGAGCGTATTGGCGGAGTCGGTCAGCTTCATCTGATATGCCGCCTTGACCTCCAAGGATTGCAGCGCCTCAAGTGCCTGTGCCAACGTCATGGACGAGCCGCCCATCGCAACGTTTCCTGCGCCAATCGCAGTATCGACCGCACCCGAGAGTCGTTCGAGATTTTCGATTGCCGCGCCAAAGAGCTTGGTTCCCTGCGGCAGTCCCGCATGGGTGTTCATTTCAAGGTCGCCGTGGACGAGATACGAGATCAGAACGAGCTTCATTTCCGCGACTGCCTTATCGTAAGCCTTTTGCACCTGCTCGGATGCCGTAGCCGAAAGGATCGAATCCTTGGCAATGCCATACAGCGTGCTAAGGGTGTTCATGCCCTCGGTGTTGAACGCACCGCTGCCGACCAAAGAATCGTAAAGTGCCTTCAGCTCTGCAAGACGCGCGTCCTGCTCGCGGGTGAAGACGATCTCGGCAACCACACGGTTGTAAATCGCCTCAAGATTGGTGTAGAAATCGGGAGCCGGTCTTTGCAATGAGTTTGCCTCCTCGAGTGCCTGCTCGATCAGCTTGCGCGTGACCTCTCCGTCGGTGTCCTTGAGAAGTGCCATCAGCTCGCGCTTTTTGGCTTCCAGCGTCTCCTGCGAGCGTGTTTCCTGCTTGATGCAGATCTCGCGTCCGTGCGGGTGACTATCGGCAACCGCCTTTTCGCGAACGTATACGAAGTACTCCGCACCCGGCTTGAGATTTTGGAACGTCACGCCGTTGGCAGGAGTTTCGTCGTTTTGCAGGTCGGACGCTGACTTCCAGATCAGTCCGCTTCCGTCGTTGTTCTCGGAGATTGCAAATTCGTACAAATTGATATCGATGCCGTCCTTCATCTGAACGACGATGGCGGTATCCTCGTGCTGATAGACGCTTTCAATTTCCTTGCCGTTGTTTGCCTCGGGAGCCGCGGGACGCGCCGCAATGCTGATGCTCTGCACGTCGCTGTCGGCAGTCACGCCTTCGCTTCCGTAGGTCATGATCCCGATCGTTCTTCCAAGGTAGCTCTCGGGAATGGCGATCTTGGTCAGCTGCTCGCCGCCGTTGATGCGGATCTTGCCGTCGGCAACGACCACCTCAAGCGTTTCCTCGCCGCAGGTGATGCGGTAGCGTCCGTCGGGGATCGTTCCGTCCACCGTTACGATCAGCTCATTCAGGTAGTCGATCTTGAAGGTTGGTGCATTGGTCACGCCAAGCACCACACCGCTGAGCACGGTGTCCTCGGCGCCAAGCACAAAGCTGTACTCGTAGCTTGCCGTATGCGTGATCGCCTCGTTGCCCCACTTGACCAGCTTATAGCCATTCGTGGTGGTTACAACTACCTTGACGGCGGTGGCATAGTCAAAGAACAGAGGCTCGTCGGGATCGTAGGGGTAGGTCTGTCCGTTTACAGTGACCGAAATCGTGGCGTTCTCCACGTTGACTGTCACGCGGTACTGATTGATCGTCCATTGTGCGTAAAAGACGGTATCGGCATCGATCGTCCACGTGGGATATGCCGCAAGCGGCACGCCGTTCTCGTCGGTGTACATCGCCTCTCCCTCTTTATCAAGCGAGAAGCCCGCGAAGGTGTAGCCCGTGCGCGTGGGGAATACGAAGCCGTCGGGCAGCTTCATTGCCGCGTCAAAGGTGACGGTAAACTGCTCGGTGAAGGTCTTGTCGGTATCGGCACCGTTGCCGTTGACGGTAACGGTATAGGTGTTGGGCAACCATTGCGCGACAAGACGAATATCATCAAGATAGGTCTTTGCCAAAAGCGTTGTAACGCCGTTTTCGGAATTGACCGCCACGCCTGCCTGCTCGCCACTCGTCAGAAGCCAGCCCACGAAGGTGTAGCCACGACGGACGGGATCGGCAATGACCAGATCGGTATCGTAGGTGTAGGTCGCGTATTTGGAGCGATCGAATTTGACCGAATCGGCATCAGCACCGTTCCAATCATAGGTAATGTTGAAGGTTTTTGCCCTCCAGGTTGCCGTAAGACGAATGGTACGCGGAACTGGGTTGCCGTCGGCATCGGTATATTCCTCGGAGGCAAGCTCTGCGACGTCGGCAGGCAGGATCAGCTGACCGTTGCCCGCGTCAAGACGAAGCGCGCTTGCGGGAACTTCGATCGCTTTGCCGTCCTTGTCAAAGACCTCTACCCGCCAGCCCGCAAAGTTGTAGCCTGTGAGAGTGGGATCGGGGATCTTGGTCTCGGCGTTGAACACGTGCTTGCTCGGCTGGGTAACTCCCGTGGGGAAGCTTACGGCGCCGCCAAAGCTGCACTGATAATCCAGCACGTACTCGTAGGGACGATAATAGCGGTATACAATGTTTTTATCGCTTGCCCCTTCCTCGTAGGGCTTGACCATGATCGCGCCCTTGAGGGTGGTCTCCTCGTCGTAGTAGTAGCCGGGATAGAGGGTCTGCGCGCCGCTTGCGCCCGAAACCTTCACACCTGCCTGCTCGTCCCAGCGGTCGCCCGCTTGGTTGAGCGTTGCGAGAATGGAACTGCTCGGATTGCCCGAATAGATCACGTCCACGCGATAGACGGGATATTTCTTTGCTTCCCACGCAGGCATGAGGTAGATGGTGTCTCCGTCGGGGGTATTTCCGCTTGGGAAGACCACGTAATCAAGTCCTGCCTCGGGGGTGAGTCGGTCGGTGATCGTCGAGGGATCGGTATCGGCGGTGGGAAGCACGATCCAGCCGCGGAAGATATAGCCGTCGAGCGTGGGGATCGAAACGTAGGTATCGGTCTGCCCGAAGGTATGCTGCTTGGGCTTATACCCCTCGTGATGGTGGGTTCCCTTGTCGGGGTCGGCAAGATAGACGATCTGATAGGTCTTCTTGATACTCGTTACGGTAATGGTCTCGTCTGCGGTAAAGCCCATGCCGTAGTTGTAAACGGGACCCAACTCGAAGTAGTCGTCGCCCTTATTTCCCGTTGCGGTCCGGAGATCGTAGCCTCGCTTGAGCTTCAGCTCCAGCTTGACGTTGATCGCCGTTTTGGGGACCTTATAGACAACACCCGAGGTCATTGCCTGCGGTGTACCGCCGTCGTAGGAATAGTACACGGTTTCACAGCCCTCGTCGTAGTTGACGGTAAGCTGATAGTGATCGGGGTCCTCTGCGTTCGCAAGCACGCCAAGCGCTGCAAGCAGCGTGACAAGGAGCAGCACGACCAGCCCGATTTTCTTATATGATTGTTTGATCACGTTCGTCCTCCTTATCTGACCATGACGGAATCGCCGTCGGCATCGCTGATCGCCTTGATCGCGTCCATTGTAAAGTGATTTGCCTCCACCGTAAGGGGCTTGGATACCTCTCCGCTGGCGTAGACCTTCAGCGTAAGTGCCGTGGGAAGGATCAATCCCTTTTCCTTGAGTGCGTCAAGCGTGACCACGTCCCCCGCCGCAAAATGCTCCTCCAGCGAGCAGATATCGACGACGGCAACCGTGGGATTGACGTTTCTTCTCGGCTCCTCGGGCTTTTCCTCGACCGTTTCGTACTCCTCGGTCTCTCCGACCTCCTCGACCAAGTCGGAGGCCAAGCGGTCTTAGGGAGGCAACTTTGTAATTCAAC
>JAZRIE010000263.1:0-7311 GCA_045645105.1 Eubacteriales bacterium
TTTGTCAACTGATTATTTTAAAAATGATGCTATAAGATACCGTTATACTCCCGAATATGCCGCAAAGCCGCAGTCGATGGGAAGAACAACACCGGTAATTGCCGAAGCCGACTTGTCGTCACAAAGGAAGAGCGTTCCACCGAGAAGCTCGGACGCGTCAACAAATCTCCCCATGGGTGTACCATTCAAAATTTTGGCGCTTCTTGCGGTAGGGGTTCCGTCCTCATTAAAGAGAAGCTTGTAGTTCTGTGCGGAAACGAGGAAGCCGGGAGCGATGGCGTTGCAGCGGATGCCCGTACCTGCAAAGTGCGTTGCGAGCCACTGCGTGAAGTTGGAAATACCCGCCTTTGCCGCAGAGTATGCGGGAATCTTGGTAAGAGGCGTGTAAGCGTTCATTGACGACACGTTGAGAATACTGCCCGCCTGCTTTTCCACCATATCCCTTACAAAGGTCTGTGTAGGAAGCAACGTTCCTTGGAAGTTCAGCTTAAAGACAAAATCAACGCCGTCTGCCTGAAGATCAAAGAAGGACTTTCCACCCTCCCTTGCCTCATGCTGATACTCGTTATCGGTAGTGGCTCTTGGATTGTTTCCGCCTGCACCGTTCACGAGAATATCGCACTTGCCGAGATCTGCAAGAACTGCCTTGTGTACCTCCTCGAGTGCCTCGGGATCAAGCACGTTTGCCTTGTATCCCTCGCAGATAAATCCTTCCGCACGAAGCTCGTCAGCGAGCTTCTTAACCGCTTCTTCATTGAGGTCAAGCGCTGCGACCTTGGCACCCGACTGCGCAAAGGCTCTTGCCATTGCGCCGCAGATCAGACCACCCGCCCCCGTTACGACAACCACCTTGCCGCTGTAGTCGATATTGATAGGAAGCTGTATCATCGTTTTTTCTCCTTATTTTTGATCAAATTTTTCAAGGCTGTCCCAAACGCCGAGCATATACATAATGCCGAGCGCACGGTCATAAAGACCGTAACCGGGACGCACGGTTCCGGGTTTTTCATCCCACAAATGTCTTCCGTGGTCCGGACGGATATAGCCCTCAAAGCCGCAATCGTGGTATGCCTTGAGTATTTCAAGGATGCCCGTGTCGCCGTCGCAATCTCTGTGGCTTGCTTCGGAGAAGTCGCCGTTCTCGAAATGCTTGACGTTTCTAATATGGGCAAACGCAATTCTGTCGCAGTGCTTACGAACGATTTCTGCTACATTGTTGTTCGGATCCGCATTCAAACTACCCGAGCAAAGCGTCAGGCAGTTGTATTCGTCGTCCACCATCTTGAGAAAACGGTCAATATTGGCTTCATTGACGAGAAGTCTGGGAAGACCGAAGATATCCCATGGCGGATCGTCCATGTGGATCGCCATCTTGATATCGCACTCACGGCAGGTAGGCATGATCGCTTCAAGGAAATACTTAAGATTTGCCCAAAGCTTTTCGTGGTCAATACCCTCATACGCGCGGAACAGCTCGTCGAGCTTTGCCATTCTCTCAGGCTCCCATCCGGGGAAGGACATATTGTACTTCTCGGTAAAATCGAGAATGTACTTCGCCATAGCGTTGTAATCGTCCTGAATCATGCCCTTTTCGTAAAAAAGCGCGGTAGAACCATCGCCTACGGGATGAAACAGATTAGAACGTGTCCAGTCGAAGATCGGCATAAAGTTGTAGCAAATCACCTTCACGCCGAACCTTGAAAGATTTCTGATCGTAGTCTTATAGTTTTCGATATACGTGTCACGGGTCGGCAGACCGATCTTGATGTCGTCATGCACGTTGACCGACTCAACCACATCCATGTTGAAGCCGTATTCGTCAAGCTGACGCTTGACCTCGGCAATCTCGTCTATCTCCCAGACCTCACCCGGCATCTTGTGGTGAAGCGCCCAGACGATGCCATCCACTCCGGGGATCTGCTTGATATCCGACAATTTGATACGGTCGTTTCCTTCTCCGTACCAACGGAACGTCATTTTCATTGGCATTGCTTATCCTCCTGATTGATTGTTTTTTATTTGCGTCGAATCGACTCTCGATATTCCTTGGGGTTCTTCCCTATCTTTTTCTTAAATATTTTTGAAAAATACTGCACGTCCATGATCCCGCAGTGCAAGGCTACGGTCTGGATCTGAAGGTGGGTCGTACCGAGAAGATACATCGCATGCTCGATCCGTTTATCCTTGATATACTCGGAAACCGTTTTTCCAGTCTCCCTTTTGAATATCGTTGCAAGATAACCCGCACTGATATCCTGCTTTTTTGCCAGATTATTCAGAGAAAGCTCGGCAGAAATATCCGAGTCTATTACAAGTATCGTTTTTTGAACGATCGGCGAATAGCGCTTGACTGAATGCTTATATACCAAACGGCAGTACGAGGAAAACATTTCTCTCATCATAGAAGAGCACGCCCGCGTATCGGAGAGCAGCTCTATTTTCTTCGCAAATTTTGAGGACGTACTGTCGATATAGACCGGATGAACGCCACCGTCCTCCGCCGCCTTGCGCAAGAGCGTATTCATAATGATACAATAATTTTTTGCATTTCTCACGGGGTCGGCTACACGTTTTTCAAACATCTGCTCGCTTAGCTGTGTTGCAAGCAAGGACTCCTTATGCTGCTGACCCAAGGACACGGCGCGAATCAGCTCATTTTCAAAAGCATATCGCATTTCCATCAATTTTATATTGGCTTCGATCTCGTCAAAGCCTTCTCCGCGTGATGCCGTATCCAAATGTAAGACCGCGGGGCTATAGCTTTGATTCAGCTCAACGATAGCAAACGAAGGCGTCTGCCATATACACTCGCAAAAGGTATCCACCATTGCAAAGATCTTGTCGCTTTCGGGAAGTATCGGAATCGACGAATAGTACTCCCGCAGTAATTTTTGCGCGTCAAGAGAGACCCCCACACGCTCTCCGATCTCCCAGATATCCTTAGAGGTGAGCGGCGACAACAGATACGGTCCCACGACAAAAATATTTTTTTCATTGGCTAAAGGGAGTCTGAAACAAATAAACTGAAAGCCGAATTCATTTGAAAGCCTGTATTTCGTGTTGCCCTCGATGTGCCCCAGCAGCTGCCCTACCGTAAGATCGGAACGAATGCCTACGATCTTGGCAAGCTGCGAACCAAGCATATCCTCGGCACTGTCAAGCGGTGAAAGCAAGGCGGTATGAATATAACATTTCTTTAAAACGTCACACAAAAAATTCAATTCGCACTCATGATTCATTTTTTCACCCAATTTCATCAAAGGTTTGTTTTTTGGCGAAATGTATTCTTTACAGATGCTATTATAACACATTTTTTTGATAATTGCAACAATAAATTTTAGAATAAAATAAAAATAATACAAAAACAGATGAATTTTGTACTACCATTTTTCTTGTTTGAATGGTATAATATTATTGTTATCATGGCGCTTTCCAAAAAAACAAAAAAAAGAAAGAGGAAATGACAATGAAAAAAGAAATTCAGCTTGATGCTAACGGGCATCGCAAATTCGGCATACTCGACAAGCTCGCATATGCAGCCGGCGACATTGGCTGTAATATGAGCTTCGGACTCAAGGGAACCGTTCAAACCTTCTGGTTGATCTACATGACCATGGAAACCGGTCTCCTTTCCGCACTCCTTCTTCTCGTTCAAATCTGGGATGCGATCAATGACCCGATTATCGGTGCAATGATCGACAGCGATAAGAGAAGATACAAGCTTGGAAAATTCAAAACCTACATCTTTATCGGTGCTTGCGGACTGATCCTCGGCGGTGCTGCGGTATTTCTCCCCTTCCCCAATGCCGACGTATGGGTAAAGGCAGTTCTCTTTATCCTCGGTTACGTCATTTGGGACGCGGCTTACACAATGGCAAACGTTCCTTACGGATCGATGCTTTCCATCGTTACCGACGATCCTGCCGAAAGAGCTCAGCTTTCCACATGGAGATCCATTGGATCTATGGTAGGCAACATGCTCCCCAGCATCATTCTTCCCTTCCTGATCTGGGAAAATGCAGTTGATGCTGCAGGCAACCCCGTGATCAACGAGAAGACCGGCAAGCAGGTTCAGATCCTTCTTGGCGACAGAGTCTTCATCGCCGCCCTTATCATGGGCGTTATCGGCTTTGCGTTCTTTATGTTCATGATCAAAAAGATCACCATCCGCGTTGACGAGTATTCGGTCAAGACCAACGAGAGCGGTGAAAAGTTCAACTTCTTCAAGGCGATCGGCGCATTTATGAAGAACCGTCCCGCAGTCGGCGCAACGCTTGCCGCGATGGGTATGTTCCTTGGTATGCAGTCGGCTACCACCGCAAACACCGTTATGTTTGCAACCTATTTCGGCAAGGCAAAGCTTTCGGGTGTGGTCATGCTGATCGGCTTCCTTCCCATGTTTCTCTTTATTCCTTTTATTAAAAAGCTGGTTGACAAATTTGGCAAAAAGGAAGCAAGCGTTGGGGGCATGCTGGTCTCCCTGGTCGGCGGCGCAATCATGCTCATCTTCCCCATGATATCCAACGTAGACGTCGCGCTCCTTGTTTACATGGTTGGTCTTATTTTCTTCGGCGTTGGTATGGGTGTTTACACCTGCGTATCCTGGGCTCTTATGGCTGACGCGATCGACTATGCTGAATGGAAATTCGGCAGACGTGAGGAAGGTACCGTTTACGCGCTTCACTCCTTCTTCCGTAAGCTGGCTCAGGGCGTTGGTCCCTCTATCGTGCTGATCCTGATGGGCGTTCTCGGCTACGTTTCCGAGCTTGGCACCGAGGGGCAGTCCTTCCAAACCTCTCACAATATGTGTTGGCTCGTAGCAGGTCTCTATCTGTTCTCTGCGATCTTGCAGTTTGTCGGAGTTGGCGTTATCTTCAATCTTGATAAGAAAACGCTTGCCAAGATGAACGCTGATCTTGACGCAAAAAAATCCGCTGAAAACTAAGGTTTCGTTATTCGACGGTGTCCGATCCGATTGCTCGGACACCGTTTTTAAAAGCTTTGATATTATACGATTGATTTGATTTATATCGTATCATAAACCATGCATTAAAATTTTGGAGGAAACAACGTGAGAAACATCATTAATTTGAACGAAGGTTGGCTCTTTGCAAAGGACACGACGGATATCACTCGCCGCGAGGGCGTGCAGGTAAATCTGCCGCACACATGGAATGCCGAGGACGGCTTTGACGGCGGAAACGACTATTTCAGAGGAACCTGCCTTTACGTAAAAACAATCGACAAGGCAGAGCTGCCCACCGCCGATCTCTATTATCTGGAATTCAGAGGCACCAACTCCTCCGCTGACGTTTACGTTGGTGGCAAAAAGCTTGCGCACCACGACGGCGGCTATTCCACTTGGAGAGTCGATATCACAGAGTCCCTTCGGGATAAGACCGAGGTCGCAGTGCTTGTGGATAACGCTCCCTGCGATACAGTTTACCCGCAAATGGCGGACTTTACCTTTTACGGCGGTATCTACCGCGACGTAAATCTGATCTGCGTAAGCAACTCGCACTTTGATCTGGATTATTACGGTGCTCCCGGTATCAAGATCACTCCCGTTGTCAACGGAAGCGATGCAACCGTTGAGGTTGAGGCGTTCACCAAAAACCTCAAGAATGGGCAAACACTCGTTTATGCCATTTACGACAAGGACGAAAATGAGCTTCATAAGATCGAAACGACCGAGGGCAAGGTGAGCTTTGAGATCAAGAACGTTCATCTTTGGAACGGACGCAAGGATCCCTATCTCTATTGCTGTGAGGTAGAGATCGTTGAAAACGGTGAGGTTCTCGACAACGTATGCAACCGATTCGGTTGCCGCTCCTTCAGGATCGACCCCAACAACGGATTTATCCTCAATGGAAAGGAGTACCCCTTGCGCGGTGTATCGCGCCATCAGGACCGTTTTGGTGTTGGAAACGCCCTTCTTCCCCAGCATCACGAGGAGGATATCGACCTGATCTGTGAGGTCGGAGCAACGACAATCCGTCTGGCACACTATCAGCACGACCAGTATTTCTACGATCTCTGCGATGAGCGAGGTCTTGTGATCTGGGCAGAAATCCCCTATATCTCCAAGCATATGCCCGGCGGTCGTCAAAACACCGTTTCGCAGATGACAGAGCTTATCGCGCAAAACTACAATCACCCCTCTATCGTCGTTTGGGGACTCTCCAACGAGATCTCGATCGGCGGCTCTGACGAGGATCTTCTTGAAAACCACCATATTCTGAACGATCTGGTTCACGAATTGGATCAGACACGCCTGACCACAATCGCGGCTGTTTCGATGTGCAAGATGGACGACCCCTATCTGCTCATTCCCGACGTCGTTTCCTACAACCATTATTTCGGCTGGTACGGCGGAGATACCACGATGAACGGTCCTTGGTTTGACAAATTCCACGCCATGCATCCCACGATCCCGATCGGTTGCTCCGAATACGGATGTGAGGCACTCAATTGGCACACGAGCGACCCGAAGCAGGGCGACTACACCGAGGAATATCAGTCCTACTATCATGAGGAGCTGATCAAGCAGCTTTTCACAAGGAAATACCTATGGGCGACCCACGTTTGGAATATGTTCGATTTCGGCGCAGACGCAAGAGCCGAGGGTGGCGAAAACGGTCAGAACCACAAGGGACTGATCACCATGGACAGAAAGTATAAGAAGGACGCCTTCTTTGCTTACAAGGCTTGGCTTGTCTCTCCCGAGGTCGATCCCTTCGTGCATCTTTGCTCCAAGAGATACGTGGATCGCGTTGAAGACGTGACCAAGGTAACCGTTTACTCCAACCTTCCCGAGGTAGAGCTTTTCGTCAACGGTAAGAGTCTTGGCAAAAAGACCTCCGAGGATCATTTCTTCTACTTTGACGTACCGAACGTTGGAGAAAGCACGCTCATTGCAAAAGCGGGCGACCACACCGACGAGAGCAAGATCCGCAAGGTAGACGAGATGAACATGGACTACGTCCTCGTAGAAAAGGGTGCGGTTCTCAACTGGTTCGACGTTACCGCCCCCGATGGTCGGTTCTCACTCAACGACAAGATCTCCGACATCATCGCAACCAAGAGAGGCAAGCTCTGGCTCATCAGAAAGGGACTTATGCTCAAGCGGATGATGGACAAGAATAATAAAAAGAGCAAGAAGGGCGAGAAAAAAGCGGGAGGCTTTGAGGTCAATCTCAAGGACGGTGCTCCCGGAGGACTTATGGACATGATGGGCGGATTCAGCGTGCTTCGTCTTACAAGCATGATGGGAATGATGAATCTGAGCTTTACGAAGGAACAGCTTCTGAA
>JAZRIE010000264.1:0-2139 GCA_045645105.1 Eubacteriales bacterium
GTCCGCAAGCCTCGTGGAAGATTACGCCGCCAAATCCGTTTTCAATGGCAACCGTCATCGTTCCCGCAGGACAGTAGTCGGCGCGAAGATTGACCATGGCGGAGCGTGCCGCCTCGCGACCGATGGATGCGGGATCGACAATATCGAAAAATTCCAATCCCATTCCCGCACCGGGACCGTCAAAGCCCGATTGGTTGACGCCCGCCGCACTTGCAACAGCCGAAACAGCCATACGTGTGCGAACGTGTCGGTCGGTGGTATAAAGACCTTCGGTGTTGGCGACCAGAATGCTGTGATCGACGCCTGCCAGCACACCGCTGACCTGCGAGATCGCCTCGTCATATTCCTTTGCGGCAAAGCAGCCTGCACGCAAAAGGTCGGCGCGTACACGCGCCTCTACGCTTGTGGGAAGAATGCGGGCAGGATGAATGTTCGGAAACATACGCTCGCACAGAACAATACGCTCGACCGCGCGAAGATCTCCCGTAGCCGCAGCTACCGTGCGCGCGCATTTGAGAAGCCCGGCACGCGAGGTGTCGGACGTAGAGGCAAACACTGTTTTGGTTCCCAAAAAGGCGCGAATGCCCACGCCGGATATCAGGTTGTCGGTGACGCGGTCAATCTTGCCGTCCACCATATTGATGCTGTTGTTGCGGGTAATCTCGCCAAAGAGCTCAACAAAATCTGCTCCGCCGCCCATAGCGCAGGCAAGCACTTCTTCGGCCAATGCTTTTGCAATCATTTCAATCGTCTCCTTGTAATTGTTTTTGATTTTCGTCATCGATCAGGGGTATCAGATCGGCAAGGGTGTCACAGCAATGCCACAAAAGGGAGCGCAGCTCCTCGGTGCAGGGTTGCAGGTCGGGAACCATCACGGTGTACATACCCGCCGCGTGCCCCGCGCGGACGCCGTTGGGAGAATCCTCTACCACCACACACGCGTCTGCCGGAACACCAAGCTTTTCTGCGGCGGTGAGGAAAATTTCGGGGTGCGGCTTGCCGTGCTCGACAAGCTCGCCCGTCATAATGACATCAAAAATACCCTCCAATCCCGACATTTGCAGGTAGCGGTCAACCAGTTTCCTCCCGGATGAAGTGGCAATGGCAAGCTTGATGCCGCGGTTTTTGAGGTCGTAAAAGATTTCGGGCGCGCCCGATTTGAAAGGCAAGCCAACCTCTTTGAGTTCTTCGTCAAGATAGACTCTGCGGCGCGCACGGATCTCCTCAAAGGGAGTGTCCTCGCCATAGACGCGATAGACGTAGGCAGTCATATCGGTCATATTCAATCCACAGATGCGCTGAAAAAAGAGCTCCATATCCACATCGAAGCCCACCTCTTTTGCGGCGCGGCGCCAGCAACGGCGGTAGATGGTTTCGGTATCGAAAACAGTGCCGTCCATATCAAATAAAACTGCTTGAATCATACGCATCCTCCGAGTTGTCCTATTCTTTATTATTGTAACACAAAAATTGTCAAAAAACAACGCTTGTTATTATTTTTTATTAACTTTTTTGTGTCTGTGGATAAGAAAATGATACGCAAATAAAAAAGCCCCGCACAAGACGGGGCTTTCGCTTTTTGTTTTCCGTTGAATTTTTTAGAACAATCCCGAAATTTTGCCGTCGTCGTCAACGTCGATTCTCTCGGCGGCGGGAGGTTTGGGAAGTCCGGGCATGGTCATAATGTCGCCCGTCAGGGCTACAATGAAGCCGGCTCCTGCCGAAACTTTGACATTACGCACCGTGACCGTAAAGCCCTCGGGCGCGCCCAGCTTGGTCATATCATCGGAGAAGCTGTATTGCGTTTTTGCCATACATACGGGGAGCTTGTCGAAGCCGAGAGAGGTCAGCTTGTCGATCTCCTTCTTTGCCGCGGGAGCGATCACTACGCCCTCTCCGCGGTAAACATTCTTGACGATTGCCGCGATCTTATCCTCAATGCTACCCTCCAAGGAGTAGGAGAAGCGGAAATCGTGGGGCTCCTCGCAGAGTCTTACGACCTCCTCTGCAAGCTCCATGCCGCCCTTGCCGCCCTCTGCCCATACGTTGGAGAGAACGACGTTAACGCCAAGTGCCCGACACTTCTCGATAACGAGTGCGACCTCGGCATCGGTGTCGGTCGGGAAACGGTTGACAGCC
>JAZRIE010000265.1:0-5838 GCA_045645105.1 Eubacteriales bacterium
GGGTATAGAATGGTTGAAATGCCGGTTAAAGTCCTTTACCACGGAGACTCTAAAGTGCGCGTAGTACGAGATTCCTTGCGAATGATCAAAGATTTGCGCGCGATGCGCAAACGGATCACGGAAGCACAAGAATAAAAATCACAAGGCAATGGATGATTGAGAGATTGGTAAAAGGCTTCTTCATTCGCGCGTCTTCCGCATAGCAGTATTATAACATATATCATGTCCGTTTTTGTGGACATAGCCGAGTGAATCAAATGAAAATCAATTTGTATTTTTTCGATCACACAACAAAACGGGAAAAGAACAGTTTATATACGGACAATACCAAGCCTGCGGCTTGGATAAAAAAAACACCGAGAACTGAGTTCTCGGTGTTTTTTGGTGGAGACAGCTGGGTTCGAACCAGCGACCTCATGCATGTCAAGCATGCACTCTAACCAACTGAGCTATGCCTCCGCAACGGCATATATTATAACACATCTTTTTGGAAATTGCAAGCCCTTTTTTCAATATTTTTTAATTTTTTTTATCTTTTGTCGGAAAGACCGATCATATAGTCGGCACTGACACCGTAAAAACGGCACAATTTGATCAAATCGTCGATTTTTAACTCGGCTCGACCGTCCTCAATGTGACTGTAGCCCTGCTGTGACTTTTGTATGACCGCACCAACGGCTTTTTGTGTCAGATCGCGATCCTCTCTTAAATTTCTCATTCTGGTTCTGTAATCCATAAAAAAGACTCCTTACTTGATCTAAAAAATTCTATGTAAGGATTTTAACATACTCATAAACAGAGTATTGACAATTACTCAAAGATTGAGTATAATATTAATTGTAAAAGGAATATTCAATTACAAAAACCTAACCAAGAAAAGCAGGAGAATTATGCCATGATCATTACCTTTTGCGGACACGCAGATGCACGCCTAACACAAGAACAAAAGCTAAAATTAATGTATTTTTTTGAAAATCATATTAACGATCGACATGCCCAATTATATTTAGGTGGATATGGCAATTTTGATCATTTTTCTTATGTCTGCGGAAAAGAATACAAAATTTCACAAAGCGCCCCTACCTCATAATTGAGGCTTCGTGCGGTGATTTGTTATTTTGTAATCATCCTTTGTTCGCGGACGTGCAATGCACGCCCCTACAGATTTGAGGTGATTTTATGCAGGGTGCGTTATTCCATATGAAACAACATTTTTGGAGCGGATAGGGTTGGTGGTCCCTAGACGCTCGCGGGAGCCATCATTCCGTCCGTCCGCGCACTTCCCCACTTACGCCCCAAACAAAAGAACGAGGCACAAACGTCCCCGTTTCATCTGTCTTATATTTGCTTTAAAAGTTTTGGGGGGCGTGGGGGACTTTTTCAAAAGTCCCCCACAAAAACCCGCGTCCCAAGAAAACCCGCGCCCCAAGAAAAAACCCGCGTCCCGGCGTGCTATTATTTCTTTTTTATCAAGCGCACTTTTGCGCCGTTGCCAACACCCACGGCGTTGGCGTCGTCGGTGTCGATGTGCATTTCGAGACGAAAGCTTTTGTTAACACGGATCTGAACGTCGTAAAAGAGACTTCTGCGCTCGCCACCAAGCATCACGTCCACGTATTCCCCATCGACCACACCGTAGCGTGCGGCGTCGTCCTCACTCATGTGAATGTGGCGGTTTGCGATGATACAGCCCTCGGTGAGTGTCACGATCCCCTTCGGTCCGATGACCGTTACGGGTGCTGAGCCTTTGATGTCTCCCGACTCGCGGACGGGCGGCTTGACCTTCAGGGTAAAGCTGTCGGTGCGCGAGATCTCGACCTGCGACGCCTTGCGTTCGGGTCCCAGCACACGCACGCCCTCAATGGCACGCATCGAAGGACCAACCAACGTCAGCTGCTCCTTGCAGGCGTACTGACCGGGTTGGGAAAGCTCCTTGAGAGGAGTCAGCTCGTAGCCCTTGCCAAACAGGGTCTCCACGTGCTCGCGCGAGAGGTGAATGTGGCGGTTGGATACGCCAACGGGAACGTCGGCACAATCTTTTTCGACAGTTTTGACGTTTTCGATTACTTTTTGTACAAGATTGCGGATCTCGGATTCACTGTAATTCACGGTCGTCCTCCCATCAGATAATGCGGAAGCTGTCCGCCATCACGCAACGACGCTTGCGGGTAAAGCTGCGCGCAGAGGTAATGCCCTCGCCCGTAGGACCTGCAATGGTAAAGGTGGTGTGTCCCTCGCCGCCAAAGCCGATGCCCGCGTAGGAGGGCGCGTTTTTGACGAAAATTGTCGTCTCCACGGCACGCGCAAACGCCGAAAGTCGATCAATGTTCTTGGAGTGCATGTGTGCGGTGTGGCGGTTGCCATGCTCAGCCTTCACGGCGAGGTCAATGGCTTCCTCAATGTTATCCACGCGCACGATGGGAAGGATCGGCATCATCAGCTCGTGCTGAACGAAATCGTGGTTGAAGTCGGTCTCGCAGATAATGCATCTGATCTCGGCACCTACGTTGATTCCGATCTTAGCGAGCAGTACCGCCGCGTCGATCGCCTCGTTCATGTCGGTATACACACCGATCAGGCGTCTGCCCATATATTCGGTAGAAGTCCATTTTTTGCCCGTGTCCGCCGAAACGCCCTTGATGACGTTCTCAACGATCTTGCGGATCTCGGACTCGGTAATTTGCTTTGTCATATGTTCCAATTCCTTTCCTTATCTTTTCACGGTGTGAAAGATATGCGGATCAGTTGAGCGCAGGAAGGATCTTTTCCACGTCTGCGTGGGGGCGCGGAATGACGTGAACCGCGATCACCTCGCCAAGCTTCGATGCCGCCGACGCGCCGGTTTCGGTTGCCGCCTTGACCGCGCCAACGTCACCTCTAACCATCACGGATACCAAACCCGATCCGATCTTCTCGGTACCGATCAAAGTCACGTTTGCTGCCTTGACCATGGCGTCTGCCGCCTCGATCGCCGCAACAAGGCCTCTCGTTTCTACCATTCCAAGTGCTTCCAATGCCATTTTTGTTTCCTCCATAAGATAGTTTTTCAGCTTTCCCCAATATTTTGCCACATTTATGGCGGTTTGTCAATTTTTTTAAATATTTTCTTTGTTTTGTGTTGTTTTTTGCGTTGGAATATCTAAAACCATTTAAAAACCGGACATCAACACAAAATTTTCAAAAACTCCTTAAGAAAAAGCACCTATTCCACAAAAAGCTCTTGCACAATGATGTATTTTCTGTTATAATAAAGACAGAAACCAAAGAAAGGGTAAAATTACCATGAGAATGAGAAGAAAAAAGCACGGCGCGGAGAGAATTGCGGCGTGTTCTGAAATTTTGATCGCCGAGCCGTCGGTCCCCGCGGTCGATCCGCAGGTCTATTTTGGGGAGACGCGACCGATCCATCTGGAGATCGGATGCGGCAAGGGGGATTTTGCAGTGGGAATGTCGTCAAAGCACCCCGAGGAAAATTGGATCGCCATGGAGCGCGTCCCCGACGTGGCGTGTCTGGCACTTGAAAAGGCGATGCGCCACAAGGATGAGCGTCCCGACAACCTGCGCTTCCTGATCGGCGACGCGCGCAACCTGACCGAGTGGTTTTTGCCGCACTCGGTGGACTGCATTTATCTCAATTTCAGCGATCCTTGGCCCAAAAAGGGATATGCCAAGCGCAGACTGACGCACGCGGGCTTTCTGGAGCTTTACCGCACGGTTTTGCGTCGCGGCGGTCTTTTGAGACTGAAGACCGACAACGAGGGGCTGTTTGATTTCAGCCTTGAGCAGTTTGAGGCTTGTGGGCTGACCGTGGAATGGCAGTCGCGTGACCTTCACCGCTCGGAAAAGAGCGAGGGGAACGTCATGACCGAATATGAGCGCAATTTTTCGCAAAAGGGACAGGTCATCTACTCGGCGTGGGTGCGCTTCCCCGATGAGGAGACAACATGAAGCTCAAGGAGCTGATCGCGGCATCCACTACGTACAAAAAAGAGAGTTAAAGGATCTGATCATCGAATGAAAACGAATTTATCGGTCAACGAGCCATCGGGCGTATTGATCGTCAACAAGCACGCGGGGGTGGCCTCGCACGATATTGTCAATAAGATCCGCCGTCTTTACGGCACGCGCCGCGTGGGACATACGGGAACACTCGACCCCATGGCAACGGGCGTGCTTGTTGTGCTGGTCGGCAGAGCCGCAAAGGCATCCGAGTACCTTGTGAGCGACTCCAAAAGGTACCGCGCGACGCTCCGCCTCGGCATCACCACCGACACCGAGGACACCACGGGAGCAGTGCTGACCGCGACCGACGTACTTCCCTCCTTTTCCGAATTGGAAGCGGTTTTGCCACAATTTCGCGGTAAAATCAAGCAAATTCCACCGATGTACAGCGCACTGAAGGTTGGGGGCAAGAAGCTTTTGAATCTTGCACGCGAGGGCGTGACCGTGGAGCGTCAGGCGAGAGAGATCGAGATTTTTGGACTATTGGCAGAACCGACCGACACGCCGTCCGATTTCATTCTTGACGTGCAATGCTCGGGCGGCACGTATATCCGCACGCTTTGCGCAGACATCGGTCAGGTCTTGGGATGCGGTGGCGCGATGGCATCATTGGAGCGTCGAGAGGCTTGCGGCTTTGCGATCGAGAGCGCGCATACCGTCGCGGATCTGGAAGACATGAATCAAGAAGAACGCCTATCTCTGTTGATCCCTGTGGAATCGTTGTTTGCGTCGCTCCCTGCCGTGCGTTTGCCCGCATTTTACGAAAAGCTCTGCCGTAGCGGCTGTGAGATCTATCAAAAAAAGATCGGCACGGACTTCCCTATCGACGCGCGCGTTCGCATTATGACCGCATCGGGTGACTTCTTTGCTCTCGGCGAGGTGCGAGAATATGATGACGGCACGGCGATCAAAGCGGTCAAGACATTTTCATTGGAGTGAGAAATCTGTGGAATACAAGATCAGAGAGATCGAGTCGCGTGACAACACCGAGATCGAGCGCATCATTCGCGCGTGCCTCGTCGAATTCGGAGCGGACCACGAGGGTACGGCGTGGGCGGACGACCTCAGCCGCTTTTCCGAGCTTTACAGCGACGGTAAAAGCCGCTATTGGGTCGCAGAGGACGAGAACGGCAGGGTCGTGGGCGGTGTCGGGATCGGCGCACTTGCAGGAACCGACGGCATATGTGAGCTGCAAAAGATGTACTGTCTTCCCCATGCTCGCGGTCGCGGTGCGGCACGCCTTTTGATCGAGCGAGCACTCGCGTTTGCATCGCTTCACTACACGCATTGTTATCTCGAAACGACCGAAAATATGCTCGCCGCTCAGCGGTTTTATGAAAAACACGGCTTTGCGCGCACTTACGACAACGTCGCCAACACCGACCATTTTGCATGCGAGGTAAAATATATCAGGACGCTTTGAGGCTTGATACAATCCGAATACAAAATAATGCAGGGATCGTCATATGCTCGACGATCCCTGCGTTTTTTCAGATCCGCGCGGATCGGTTTTCGTTTATTTGCGGACTACGGGTTTTGAGGGATATTAAGCATCGTGCGACACTCCTTGATAAAACGACCTACGAACCTTGTCCGGATCACCGTACAATGCTCAAAGACATATCATGCTTGTAGGGATAGGTTTTCAAAATTTTATAGCAGAGTGCAGTGATCCATACGGAACAGTTTTCGTTTATTTGCGGACTACGGGCTTTGAGGGATATTAAGCATCGTGCGACACTCCTTGATAAAACAACCTATTTGGAGTTTTCAGGGTCTCGGTGGCCCCTGAAAACTCGCGGGAGCCACCTTTCCGTCTGTCCGCACACTTCCCTA
>JAZRIE010000266.1:0-10443 GCA_045645105.1 Eubacteriales bacterium
AGAAGAATATTGGTGTGAGCATGGAGGAATATATCAAGCGTGGTGACGACATTTGCCAAGCCGTGCTCACCTACCGTCTGGACGACATGGCGTATGCGATGAACCTGCATACCGCGCCCGATGGCTCGGAGGACAAGGCGAGCGAGCAGAAGTATTGGACCGAGAGCAACGGCATGGACGTTGTGATCCGACTGTATCGCTATTCGGAACGGAAATCCCTGCTCACCGTTGAGGTGATCACGGAATACGACGAGAACGGAGAGCCGATCTCCAATCCCGAAAAGGCTGCGGGCAGATTTTACGTTTCGGCATCCTTCCTCGATCAGCTCGTGGAGGGCGCGGAGCGCTTGCTCGCACAGCAAAAGGTGGAGCAGTAATTCTCGCGACACCGATGAACTCGAAAAAATAAAGAGCGGACGGAGATCCAAACAGGATTTCCGTCCGCTTGTTTTATAATGTACAAATCAATTTTTCCAATGCGGTATAGCCCTTCGAGGCGCTTTTAAGAGACAGGTCGGCGGCACTGCAGGCGTCAAGCGCGCGGCGCAGTCGCGCTTCGGTCGTGTTGCGCAGGCTTCTCTGGTATAGCTTGACCTTAAAATCGGTCTTGTGCTTGAGTGTTGTGGCAATATTGGCGGTCGGGATGCCGTCTGCCGTCATTGCTTGTATAGTGATCATGTCGCAGATCACGCCCGTTACCTCGCTGAGAATGATCACGGGATCAATACGGCGAAAGCGGTAGTCGGCAAGGATCGCCAATGCGGTGTCGTGCTTTCCGTCCATGATCGCGTTGGTAAACGCAAAGGTGTCGTATTCCTCGGCAGGGGTACAAACAAGGCGCATGTGCTCGGTCGTTGCCTCGTGCATGCCGTGGGAGAGGACGTAGTAGGAGAGCTTGTCGATCTCGTTGGCAAGCTCGAACATGCTGTGACCGCAAAAATCGGGCATGGCGGCGCAAAATTCGGGTGACGCCTCAACGCCGTTGTGCGCAAAGTGCTTTCGGATCCACGCGGCGAGCTTTGCGTTGGTGCAACGGTCAAACTGCACGGGGACGAGATGCTCTGAGAGCTTTTTGAGGGTCGTGGAGGGCTTTTGGGGCAGGTAACCCGCATCGAGGCAATCTGCCGCCACCGTGACGATCAGAAGATTGTAATCGTAGTCGGGAAGCTGTGCGAGTACGTCGCAGAGTGCGTCGACATCGGTCTGCTTCATGGAGTTGAAATTGAGACCGCTCAGCAGCACCAGCTTGCGGTCTGCCATCATAGGCATGGGGGTGATCGCATCCAGAAGCTTGTCGGGAGTAAAGTCGAGCGCGTCAACCCGCAGCTCGTTAAAGACCGAAAGGGAGGGGTCGGGGCAGATCAGCTCCCGCACTTGATTCACGGAAAAGCTTTTGAGATAGTCCTCGTCGCCGAAAAACAGATACCCCACGGAAGGCGCGCTCTTCAGCTCCTTACGAAAGTCTGCTTCCTTGATCACGTTCATAAAAACGTCTCCCCCTTTTTTGCTTTGTCGAGTAATATTATAACATAATGGAAGGTGATTCGTCAACAATAAAACACTTTTTTCTGAAAAACATGAAAAATTTTAGAAAAAAATTGAAAAACTCTTGACAAAAGACAAAGAATCGGGTATAATGTAGAATGTCATTGTGTAAAAGCGTATTTTATTGCTGAAAAGCGAGACGCTTCCGATTTAATTTAAAGGAGGTGCATACGATGCTCAGAACTTATCAACCGAAGAAACGTCAGAGAAAAAAGGAGCATGGCTTCAGAAAGAGAATGAAAACTGCTGACGGCAGAAACGTCCTCAAGAGAAGACGCGCAAAGGGCAGAAAAAGACTGACCTACTGATTTTTCCGAAAATTGTCGGACAAGATCAGTCCAAACATAAAAACACCGACTGCCGAAGAAGCTATTCGCACCTCGCTGTCGGCGTGTTTATTTCCGTGGTGATTTTTTTGCAGTCAGGACCTTGACCGATTCCCCTTTTGTCAAGGTTTTTGGAAATTCTTAAAAGCCTTTTTTCAAAAAGGTTTTTTTGCGGGGTATGGGGCAGAGCCCCAACAATAACGGAAGCGCACAAAAAAGGATGGCAACATGAAGTACACAACGCTCAAGGAGCATCACCTGTATAATAAGACCTTTCAGCGGGGCGCGCGCTTTTCGGGGCGGTACGTTTCGGTGTTCGTTTTGCGCGACTATGCGGCAAAGCGGCTGAGAAAGGAAAATCCCGAAAAGGAATTTTACAATCGGTTTGGCGTATCGGTCACCAAGAGGGTGGGCGGCGCCGTGCAGAGAAGCCGCGTCAAGCGGATCCTGCGCGCGGGCTACCGAGCCGTCGAGCCCGAGCTGAAAAAGGGGTATCTGGTCGTGATCAGTCCCCGTGAGGGAATTTTGAAGGTGAAATCGACCGACGTGGAGCGAGAGCTTCGACGTGGGTTTGCAAAATTGGACATGTTCTCGTCCGAACGAACGCAATGAAATATTTGTGCATTTGGCTGATCCGCTTTTATCAAAAGGTTCTGTCTCCTCTCAAGGGACGCCCTACCTGCCGCTTTACCCCTACCTGCTCGGCGTACGCGCTGCAAGCGTTTACCAAGCGGGGATTTTTCGTGGGGATCATTCTTTCTGTGTATCGGATTTTTCGTTGCCAGCCGTTTTGTATCGGCGGCTACGATCCCGTGCCCGAAAAAGGATTGCGCAACCCAAGGTATCGTGCGTACCCGATGACCAAATACTATTATCCCGAGGAGTACGGATACGGGGAGCCGTCGGATACGGTCAACACCGAGCGGGAGCAATGACCGTCGCGGCATCGCGCGGCGAAAACTACAACAACGGCGATGCAATTTCCCCATTGAATGGAAGGGAGCTTTTAGAAAACCATGAATATGAAAACAAGAAAATTGATTGGACGGATCGCTACGTTGGCGGTCGTAATGCTTCTCATTGCGGCAACGCTTGTGGGATGCGGCGCGTCCAAGAGCAAAAAGGTGCTGACGGTTGGAACGATCGCGGCGGAGCAGGGTGTCAACGGCATGAGTGCCGAGAATCTGAGCAAGGTCGCAAATCTCTTGAAAAGTGTCTATACCGATGAATTTGACACGCAGGAGATGCTGATCGCCGCGTCGCGTGGCTACGACATGACGGTGGAGGGCTTTGACGATAGCAAGGTCGATCCGAGCGCAAATCTTGGCGTGAGCATTGATGCTGTCAAGGCTCTTTTCAACAAGTGCAACGAAAAGGCGGGCGCTGACGCAAAGGTCGACCCCGCGATCTATGAGACCGTGAACGAGGCAGACGTGAAAACGCTGATCTCGGCGTTCCAGATCAACGTGGACGCAACCTCAGGCAGCGGTCCTTTGGACGGCATTCTGGTCGGTATCGGCTCGGTGTTGCGTTGGATCACGAACACGCTTTGCTTTGGAAGCTATTTCTTCGGCATCTGTCTGTTTGCCGTGATCATTGAGATCCTGATGCTTCCTTTTGCGATCAAGCAGCAAAGGAACAGCATTCGTCAGGCAACGCTTCGTCCCAAGGAAATGGCGATCCGCAACAAGTACAAGGGCAGAAACGATCAGGTTACTATGCAGAAGATGCAGCAGGAGATCCAGGAGTTCTACCAACGTGAGAACTTCAGCCCCTATAGCGGATGTCTGCCGCTTCTCATTCAGCTGCCGATCATTATGGCACTGTACAGCATTATCATCAATCCCCTGCACTACGTGCTGGGGCAGGGCGCGGGGATCTCGACTGCGCTTGAGACCTTTGCCACCACGGCAAGAGCTGCGGGCGGCGCGGGTCTTTCGATCGGAAGCAACGGCGGCACCATTGCTATTCTGTCTGCCATCAAGCAGGGAGAATTGACCATTGGCGGCATTGCTGATTTTGCTTTTTTTGCAAACGGCGGAGAGATCCTTCAGGCACTCAACAGTATTCTGGACGTCATTCCCAACTTTAATATCGGCGGTGTCAACTTCGGTCTGACCCCCACCGCGGGACATTGGATCCTGTTCCTCGTTCCCGTTCTGACCTTCGTAACCTATTTTGCTACGTCCAAGCTCAACCGTAAGTTTATGTATCAGCCTACCGCAAACGACGGTGCGGACGCACGTCAGGTGGCATGCTCCAACTCGATGATGGATATTACCATGCCCGCAATGTCCACGGTGTTCACCTTTATGGTGCCTGCTCTGGTCGGCGTGTATTGGATCTTCCGTAGCATGGTTGGATTGCTCAAGCAGTTCATTATTTCGCGCCTCATGCCCCTGCCCACCTTTACTGAGGAGGACTACAAGGCAGCAGAGCGCGAGATGAAGGGCAAAGCCGTGGTGAAAAAATCCTCTAATGCAGGCAAGGTACGCTCCTTGCACCACATTGACGACGAGGATTTTGAGGATACACGCGAGAGGGCATTGGCGCGTAAGGCGGCGATCGAGGAGAGAGAACGCGAGGAGCAGCAAAGGAAGGCGGAAAAGACGCCCTTCTCGGCAGTTCCCATGAAGAAGGATCGCAAAAACGATAAGACGGCGGAAGATACCGAAGAAAACAACAAAGAAGCATCCGAAAATAACGACTAATGAAATTTGAATCAGGAGTAAGATCGTGAAAAAAGAATTGATCGTAACGGCAAAGACCGTTGAAGAAGCAAAGAGCAAGGCGGCTGCCGAGTGGGGCGTTGCCGTTGAGGATATTGAATTTGAGGTTCTGGACGAGGGCAAGCGCGGCTTCCTTGGCATCGGTGCGACCGACGCAAAGGTTTCGGCAACCTACACCGTAAAGGGAGCGGACGTTGCCGTTGAGTTCGTTCGCAAGCTGGTAGCCGACATGGAATTGGATCTGGCAGTTGCATCCAAGCCGGGTAGCAACGAGGATACCGTGATCACCGTGGACGGTGAGGGTGCGGGTATTCTGATCGGTCATCACGGCGAGACGCTGGACGCGATCCAATATCTTGCCAATCTCGCCGCAAACAAGAAGGTGAAGGGCGAGAAGCGTGAGTATAGTAAGATCACGCTTGATATTGAGGGGTATCGTGCAAAGCGCGAGGAGGCACTCCGCGCTCTGGCAAGACGTATGGCGGCAAAGGTGATCAAGGCAAAGAAGAGCGTGATGCTTGAGCCTATGAACCCTTACGAGCGTCGCATCATTCATTCCGAGGTGCAGGGGATTGAGGGCGTTTCCACCAACTCCATCGGCTCCGAGAACAATCGCCGCGTGGTGATGTTCCTTGACGATAGCAAGGCTGAGGACTGATATTGTAAACATGATGGGGGAAAGCCTTGTGTTTTCCCCCTTTGCTTTGAAAGGAGAGCTTTATGCTTGGTGATACGATAGCGGCGGTGAGTACGCCGAGAGGGAAGGGCGGCGTGGCACTTCTGCGTGTGTCGGGCCCCGACGCGGTTTCGATCGTCTCGCGTGTGTTTCGTCCCAAAAGCGGAAAAAAGCTTGCAGAAGCCGCTCCGCGCACCGCAGTATACGGGGAGATCTTAGCACCCGAGGTGAGCGGGGAATGGCTTTCGGTGGACGACGGTATCGCGACGGTGTTTTATGCGCCGTCGTCGTTTACGGGCGAGGATACTGTGGAGCTTTGTTGTCACGGAGGTGTTCTTCTGACCGAAACGGTGCTGACTGCACTGCTGGCGGCGGGGGCGAGACCTGCCGAGGCGGGTGAATTTACACGCCGTGCCTTTCTCAATGGAAAGCTGGGGCTTTCGGCGGCGGAGGCACTTGGAAGCCTTCTGGAGGCGGGAACTCGTGAGCAGCTCACGCTTGCGCACACGGGGATGCGCGGCAAGATCGAGCAGGTGTGCGGCGAGATATACGACTCCCTGTGTGCAATCCTTGCAAGCATTTATGTCAAGATCGATTATCCCGACGAGGAGCTAGCCGATATGAGCCGTGAGGAGATCATTGCGGAATTGGAAAAATGCGAGCGTCGGCTGTTGTCGTTGGCGAATACCTATCGCACGGGACACGCCATTGCCGAGGGGATCGCGACCGTTATTTGCGGACGCCCGAACGTGGGCAAAAGCTCACTTTACAATCGGATCGTGGGCAGGGACGCCGCAATCGTAACGGCAGTTGAGGGAACGACGCGCGACGTGCTGACCGAGCGTGCGGCATTGGGTCGCGTTACGCTTCGTCTGTTTGATACGGCGGGACTTCACGAGACCGATGACCCCGTGGAGCAGATCGGTATCGAACGCGCGAACGCCGCGATGCGTGACGCGGAGCTGATCCTGGCTGTGTTTGACGGCAGTACCGCGCCTACCGACGAGGACAAGCGGCTGATCGAGCGGCTGACAGAGAGTGCTATTCCCGTTGTGGCGATCGTCAACAAGAGTGATTTGACCGAAGCCTCGAACGGCTATTATTCGGCGCGTTTTCCACATATTGTTACTTTTTCGGCGGTGAGCGGCGAGGGCATGGACACGCTCGTCTCTCTTGTGGAGCGACTGTTTACCGACGGAAAATTAGACAGCCGCCGCGATGCGGTCCTGACCAACGCGCGTCAGCACGCGTCGGCTCTTTCGGCACTGGAAGCAGTGCGTCGGGGCGTGGAGGCGTTGCGCGCGGGATACCCGATCGACCTTTCGTGTACCGATGCCGAGGCGGCAATGTCGGCATTGTCGGAGCTTGACGGCAGAGCGGTTTCCGAGGATATCGTGACGGAGATCTTTTCACATTTTTGCGTGGGAAAATAATGGAGAAGCTATGGAACTGACGATTGAGGAATTGCGGGTGCTGGCAAGAAGATGCAGGTTAGCGCTTCGCGAGGATGAATTAGAGAAATACCGAGGGGATCTGAGCGCGCTGGAGGAACTGTCTGCGGCATTGCTTCCGTTTGAGAAGCGGACGGATAACCCTCGCCGTGAGCATGGTTTGGCAGACCTGCGAGAGGACGTTACGGTTGCGCCATGCGATCGTGAGCTTTTGCTGCAGCAGGCTCCCTTGCGTGACGGCGCATACCTTTCGGTGCCTTGTGCCGTGGAAGGAGCGACGTGACATGAAGGAATTGGTAACACGTTCGATCGCGGCACATCGCGCGTCGTTGGATGCGGGGGAATATTCTGCGGAGGAGCTGACGCGTGCCTATCTTGACGAGATCGAGTCGCGCGAGGCGACGGTCGGCGCGTATCTGACGCTGGAGGCGGAGGCGGCAATGCGGGCGGCAAGGGAAGCCGATCTGCGACGTGAGAGAGGAGAGGCGTTAGGCTCGCTTGACGGCATCCCCTATGCGCTCAAGGATAATTTCTGTACCGAGGGGATACGGACGACCTGCGCCTCTCGGATGCTTGAAAATTTTGTACCGCCCTACGACGCAACAGTGGTCAAGCGTTTGCGAGGTGCGGGCGCGATCCTGCTTGGAAAGACCAACATGGATGAATTTGCGATGGGGTCTTCTACCGAGACCTCAAAGCTTGGGGTGACGCGTAATCCATTGGATACGCGCTGTGTTCCCGGTGGCTCGTCGGGTGGCTCTGCCGCCGCGGTCGCGGCACACGAGGCGGCCTTTTCGATCGGCTCGGATACGGGCGGATCGGTTCGTCAGCCTGCGGCGTTCTGTGGACTTGTCGGCATGAAGCCTACCTACGGTGTCATCTCCCGCTACGGAATGATCGCGCTTGCGTCGTCCTTGGACTGCGTCGGGATCTTTACACATACCGTCGCCGACTGCGGGGCGGTGCTTTCGGCACTCGTGGGCAGAGATGAATTGGACGCTACCTCCATGGCGCATCCCGCGTCTCGGTTTGTTGGTGACCGATGGAGCGGCGACCGTCCGCTTCGTGTGGCAGTCGTGCGCGAGCTTTTGGACGATGATGCGGTCTCCGAGGCGGTCATTTCGGCGACCGAGCAGGCGATCGGTGCGCTCTCCGAGAGTGGTGCGATCGTGCAGTCAGTCAGCCTGCCATCGCCCGAGGCGGCACTCGCGGCTTACTGCGTGCTTTCCGCCGCCGAGGCGTCCTCCAATCTTGCCCGCTACGACGGCATTGCCTTTGGCAGACGCACCGAGATCGAGGGCGATCTGTTTTCTCTTTATGCCAACAGCCGCGCCGAGGGCTTCGGAAGCGAGGTCAAGCGGCGGATCTTGTTTGGCACGTATATGCTTTCTGAGGGCAAGCGTGCTCTCTACTACGAACGCGCGCGGAAGGCGCGCATGGCGATCCGCACGCGGCTTGACGAGATCTTGAGCGAGTTCGACGTGATCCTGACCCCCACTACGCCTACGTCGGCGTTTCGGTTCGGTACGTCGCTCACACCCATGCAACGACGCCGCGCCGATCTTTGCGCGGTCTATGCAAGCCTTGCGGGCATTCCTGCCGTCACGGTTCCGTTCGGGAAGGATGCCGACGGAATGCCCACGGGAATTCAGCTGACCGCCGCGCCGTTTGCCGAGGAGCTTTTGTTGCGTGTGGCAACGCTATTGGAGGAGGTACGTCCATGATCGGTAACGAATACGAGGCTGTTATTGGCTTGGAGGTCCATGCCGAGCTGAACACCAAAAGTAAGATCTTCTGTTCCTGCTCTACTGCCTTTGGCGCTGAGCCGAACACGCAATGCTGCCCGATCTGTATGGGGCTTCCCGGTACGCTCCCCACGCTGAACCGCCGCGCGGTCGAGCTTGCTGTGATGGCGGGAGCGGCTTTGGAATGTGAGATCTCACAGCGGTCGCGTACCGATCGCAAGCAATATTTTTATCCTGATCTTCCCAAGGCATATCAAATCTCGCAGGCGGGAGTTCCGCTTTGCCAAAATGGTTCGTTGCGCTTCCGCACCGAAGCGGGCGATCGTGTTGTTGGAATTACGCGTATTCATATCGAGGAGGATGCGGGAAAGCTGATCCACAAGGACGGTAGCACACTGATCGATTATAACCGTTGCGGCGTACCGCTGATCGAGATTGTTTCGGCTCCCGATATGCACACGGGAGCAGAGGCTGCCGCATACGTTCGTGCGTTGCGCGCTGTTTTGCTGACCTGCGGGATATCGGACTGCCGCATGCAGGAGGGCTCCTTGCGATGCGACGTGAATATTTCGGTGCGCAGACGCGGCGACGAGGGCTTTGGGGTTCGCACCGAGATCAAAAACATCAATTCCTTTGCATTCATGGAAAAGGCGATCGACTTTGAGTTCGCGCGGCATTGCGACCTGCTCTCAAGGGGCGAGGAGATCCGCATGGAGACGCGCCGATACGACTCTTCCACGGGAAAGACCTACCCAATGAGAAGCAAGGAGAGGGTCTTCGACTATCGCTTTTTGGCAGAGCCCGATTTGCTTCCGATCTGTCTGAGTCAGGAGGAGATCGACGCTTTGCGCAAGAGCCTTCCCGAATTGCCGATGGCAAGAGCGAGGCGCATGGAGAAGACCTACGGTATCACCGAATCCGATGCCGAGGTTCTGTCCTCAGATACCCGTCTTGCCGACTATTACGAGACTGCGGCAAAGGAAACCAAGCATCAAAAGCTGTTGGCAAATCTTTTGCTGACCGACCTGATGCGCTTTTGCGAGAGCGAGCCGTTCGTCTCTCCTGTCACTGAGACGCGTCTTGCGGCGGTTTCCGAGCTGTTCGGGGAACGTGTGATCAATAGTGCCACTGCAAAAAAACTGATTGCACGGTTGGTAGAGGGGGACTTTGATCCCGTCGAGATCGTTGCGCGCGAGGGATTGGCACAGATCAGCGACAAGGAGACCTTGCAAGGACTGATCGACGAGGTGCTGGAGCAAAATTCCCGCGCAGTCGAGGATTATCGAAACGGCAAGAAGGTAGCTCTGCGCGCCCTGCAGGGGCAGATAATGGCAAAAAGCGGCGGGCGCGCCGACCCCATCCTTTTGGAGTCGCTTTTGCGGGATGCTGTCGAGGTGTAACGTGTACGAATACGCACCAAGATCGAAAAAGAACCGCGAGTTGCGCCTGTTTCTTGTCACGCTTACCCCGGCATTGCTTTTTTGGCTGTTGTCATGTCTTCCACAAACGCCCGCACCGATGCTCTGCCGATTGCTCGGTGCGTGCGCGGCAATGGCGAGCGCATGGATCGCGGCGCGCTATCTGTTGCGAAGATATGTATACTGTGTCGCTCCCCGCGAGGATGGGGACGGCTCGCTCGATCTGACGGTGACGGAAGTTTTCGGAATGCGCCGACGCGTGGTTTGCAGAATTTCGCTTTCCGATATTGAGACGGTCGCGCGTGTATATGAACAAAAGCGGGGAGATCGGGAGGTGGCGGAGCCCTGCTTTCAATATACGGATGTCATATCGTCGGAAGCTTTTTGTGTCCTGACAGTTCGTGATGAAAATGAAACGTGTCGGATCAAAATGATGGCGGATGAGACACTTTACAGTATTTTAAAAAAACACAGATAGCAACTATTGTCCTGTTAAAGCCCATTTGTGACTTGAAATTCAGCATAATATGTCCTATAATAGTAACAGAAGTGG
>JAZRIE010000267.1:0-5708 GCA_045645105.1 Eubacteriales bacterium
GACATGGCTACGATCCGACTTATACTTGATTTGAGTAGACTAAATTTTTTATATGGAGTGTTTTTATGAAAATTGCAATTGTTGGATCTAGAAAAATTTCAATTTCTAATTTTGAAAAATTCGTTTCGCTTGACGATGAGATTGTATCAGGCGGTGCTTTGGGAGTGGATTCCTGCGCGGCGGAATATGCAAAAAAAAATGGGATAATCCTTACTGAATTTCTCCCAAATTATAAGCGTTACGGACGAGCCGCCCCTATTAAAAGAAACAAAGAGATTGTTGACTATGCCGACAAAATAATTGCTTTTTGGGACGGAAAATCAAAAGGTACGCTTTCTGTCATTCAATATGCTGAAAAAATAAAAAAGCCCTGCGAAATCGTGATCGTTGACAGCAATACAAACACCTAAAAAAAGCATAGTATGATCGTTACCATTATCGCGTTTGTCGTTGATGTCTGCAATAAAAAAAGATAACCGCCTGTTTCCACCCAACACGGTTATCTTTTTTTAATCACTGTGTGGAAGCAACCGTCACCGTTTGCTCCTACGCTCTTATTATAGCACACTTGCAAACATTTGTCAATACGTAATTGGAGAAATTTTTGGGCATATCGATCCTCTACGGACTTTAGTAATTTTTGAGAAAGCTTTGCAAATTTTTCAAACTCGTCAAGAGTTTGAAAAGCAGGGAGAGGGAACAGACCTTGTCAAGAGGTCTGTTCCCTCTCCCTGCCTTTGTAAAAGTTTTGAAGGGGTGTGGGGAAACTTTTTCAAAAGTTTCCCCACAAAAAATTATTACCCCGTAAAGGAGTCGAGATACCACTCTCCGTCGTCCTGAAGGACGAGGCGGATCGGATCGGTCATAATATTGGAAGGATCGGACGGAAGCCACGACTCGATGGAGACGTAGATAGCGTCGGCTTTGCTTGGCGAGACGATCTTCATGGTCGAATAATCGTAAACACGCATGCCATTTGTCAAATAGTCCTTGTCGTGAATGGTCTGATACAGTGCCTCGCCATCGTCGAGGTAGCGCGCGTAGGCGAATGCGGACCCGCCCATACCGTCCTGAATGGCGTAGCCGACAAAGGCATTGGGATACAGCACGTCCTCTAAATACGCGGTGCTGTAAACCTTCTCGGCAGCTTCCTTGATCGATTGATCCGAGAAGAATTTGGCGTACTCCGAGACGATCTCATATTCTCCCTGATACTCAAAATCGAAGTACATATGCGTAAATTCGGCATACGTGGAGTCTTCCTTGTACACGGGAAGCCCCGCGCCGTAAAAGACGGTATTCAGCTCGTAGGAGGCTTCGATCAGCTCGACCACGCGGTCGTAGATCTCCTCGACCTTCGGGGGACGCGAGCAGGACGAAAGCCCTGCTACCGTTCCCAAAAGGACGCACATGGAGAGAAATAGCGTTAAAATTCTTTTTTTCATAGCTTATTCTTGGGTGTTTTCGGTAATATTTTCAACTACCGTTGTTGCGTTTTCGGTATTTTCAGCGGTTTCGGTCTCGACGGTTTCCGTAGCCTCGGGGTTCTCTGCGACCTCGTCCTCGGTCTCGTCGGCATGGGGCGTGGTGGTAAAGTTGACCAGCTTTTGCTCGTCGCCAAGTCTCATCACGATAACACCGCCCGCGCTTCTCGATCGGCTGGGAACACCCGATACGGGGGTACGGATGATCGTTCCCGAATCGGTGATCATCATAATATCGTCGTTGTCGTCAACGGCAGCAATACCCGTAAGCATTCCGCTCTTGTCAGTCAGGTTGTAGCAGGTCACGCCGTAGCCGCCACGGTTCTTCATCAGGCGGAAATCCTCAAACGGACTGCGTTTTCCAAATCCGTTCTCGGTAATACAGAGCAGATCCTTGCCTTCCTCGACCACACAAACGCCCGCAACGTAGTCTCCGTCACGCAGCTTGATGCCGCGCACACCGCGCGCAGTACGTCCCATTGCGCGAACGTTGCACTCCGAGAAACGAACTGCCTGACCCTGCGCCGTTGCGATCAGAAGGTCACATTCGCCGTGGGTCGCCACCACGAATACAAGCTCGTCGCCCTCGTCAAGGTTGAGCGCGATCTTACCGCCCTTACGCTGATACTCGTATTCCGAAAGCAGAGTACGCTTGATCACGCCTTGCTTGGTGACCATGGTCAGATATTCGTCGTCCGAGAAGCCGTCCACGCTGATGCAGGCGGTGATCTTCTCTCCCTCGGTCATTTCCAGAATGTTGACGATATTCTGTCCCTTTGCGGTCCTTCCCGCCTCGGGGATCAGATACGCCTTGCGCATTTGCACCTTACCCGTATTGGTAAACATCATCAGGTAAGAGTGACTGTTAACGGCGATCACCTTTTCGATATAGTCCTCCTCCTTGGTGGACATACCGATAATACCCTTACCGCCGCGGTTTTGCGCCGAATAGGTGTCAGCAGGCTGACGCTTGATATATCCCGCGTGCGTCAACGTGATCACACAGCTGTGACGCTCGATCAGATCCTCAAGAATGATCTCCTGCTCGGCGGGGAGAATGTCGGTGCGGCGTTCGTCGGCGTAGCGGTCGCGGATCGCGGTCATTTCGTCCTTGATGATCTGCTTGACCTTACCCATATCGGCAAGGATCGCTTCCAGCTCCTGAATGAGGGCGTGCAATCTCGCCAGCTCGTCCTCGATCTTGCTGCGCTCCATGCCCGTCAGCTTACCGAGCGTCATTTCGACGATCGCCTGCGCCTGCAGGTCGGAAAGCCCGAAGCGCTCCATCAGCTTGACCTTGGAATCTGCGATCGAGGGAGAGGTCTTCATGATCTGCACGATCTCGTCGATGTTATCGAGCGCGATCTTATATCCCTCATAGATGTGTGCCTTTGCCTTTGCCTTGTCGAGATCAAACTGCGTGCGGCGAATGATGACCTGCTCCTGATGCTCAATGTAGAGGTCGAGAATGCGCGGGAGCGTCAGCACCTTTGGCTCGTTGTTGACGAGTGCCAGCATATTGATGGCAAACGTCTCCTGCAGCTGCGTATATTTGTAGAGCTGATTGAGCAGGATCTGAGAATTGACGTCGCGACGGTATTCCACCACGATGCGCATACCGTCTCTGCCCGATTCATCGCGCAGCTCGGTCACGCCGTCGATCTTTTTATCCTTGACACACTGTGCGATCGACTCGCAAAGCATGCTCTTGTTGACACCGAAGGGAATTTCGGTAAAGATGATGCGTCGGTGCTCTTCCTCGATCACCGCGCGAGAACGCACCATAATGTGTCCCTTACCCGTGGTGTACGCCTGCTTAATGCCGTTGATGCCGTAAATCGTGGCATAGGTCGGAAAATCAGGGCCCTTGACATACTCCATCAGCTCGTCCACAGTCGACTCGGGATGATCCATGCGGTAGATCGTAGCGTCGATCACCTCGCCGAGATTGTGCGGCGGAATATTGGTTGCCATACCTACGGCAATACCCATCGAGCCGTTGACCAAAAGGTTGGGGAAGCGCGACGGCAGGACCGTTGGCTCCTGCAAACGGTTATCAAAGTTTGGCATCATGGGAACCACGTTCTTGTCAAGATCGCGCATCATTTCGTCCGCGATCTTGTCCAGACGCGCCTCGGTATAACGGTATGCAGCCGCACCGTCTCCGTCCACCGAGCCAAAGTTTCCGTGTCCTTCTACCAAGGGATAGCGAAGCGAGAAGGGCTGTGCCATACGCACCATCGTGCCGTAAACGGCGGCGTCGCCGTGCGGATGATAGCGTCCCAGCACGTTACCTACCGTGGTTGCCGACTTGCGGAACGGCTTGGAATGCGTCAGTCCGTCCTCGTACATGGCGTAAAGAATTCTGCGCTGTCCGGGCTTCATACCGTCGCGCACGTCAGGCAAAGCACGCGCCATGATGACCGACATGGAATACTCGATAAAGGACTTTTTGACCTCCTTTTCCATGCCGACGTCAACAATTTTTTGATTTTCAAATTGCTCCAGCTCCTGCTGTCTTTGTTGCATTTCTTTTTCGTTTGCCACGATCTTCTATCCTTCCTGTTATGTGATAAACACTTTATTTTTTTCGTTCAAGACGACTGCAAAACAGTTTATACGGAAAATACAGCGCAAGCCCCGCCACTGCCGTGACCAATGCCTCGGGCAGGACCGACCTCAAAAAGATCTCGGGCAGGTTGACGTTTTGATAGGTCATGCACGCATACAGCACCGTAACGGCGGCGCGGATCGGCAAAATGCACCCGAGATAGACGAGATACGAGGCGTATCCCTTTTGCGTTACCCGCGCGTAATGTCCCACGAGATACCCGCAAAGAAAATAGCATAGCGGCAAAATGGTAATTCCCGTGGTACCGATCGAATCGATCAGAAAACCCGCCGCGATCCCCGTGACCGCTCCCGCGTACCTGCCGCAGAAAAAAGCAATACAAAGAACCGATACGATCATCAGATCGGGAACCGCTCCAAGGAGACGAAACCTTGAAAACAGGGATACCTGCAGGATCGACGCCAGCATGATCGCAATTCCCACCATCGCAGTATAGCGGACGACCATTGCCTTGGTTTGCGCACGGTGTCCTAAGATCAGCTTTCGCGACATCGTCCTATGCCCCCTTCGTCCTTTCTTCGGTCTTTCGTTTACCCCTTTTCGTAAGCCGTAATGATCATCATGTATCGAATATCCGTGAAATCGACCGCGGGCTTGACCGTTGCAATCACAGCACGGCTATATTCGTCAATTCCTATCTCAACGACCTCTCCAATCAGAAGCTCGGCAGGATATACACTTCCGTTTCCGCTGGAATAGACCTTGTCACCGACCTCAATATCGGCGTCAGCCTCCAGATACGTCATCTTACAAACACCGTCGTGCCGCAAGGACGCATCTCCGCTGATGATTCCCGTCGCGCCCGAACGCGGTATGTACGCACCGATCGAGCTTGTCGTTTCAATCATCGTGGATACCATACACCAATTCAGCCCGACCTCGGTCACGTAACCAACCACACCTTCGACTACCACCACGGGCATATTCACCTCAACGCCGTGGATCGTGCCGCGATTGAGAGTAAAGCTCGTCATGTAGCTTCCTGCCGAGTAGCTGATCACCATGCCCTCCTCCATACGGAAGGACGGATATTTTTCCATCATGCCAAGATAGGCGCGCAGACGCTCGTTTTCGGCCTCGAGCAGCTCTAAACGCTCCCGCTCCTTCTCAAGCGCCGCGTTTTCTTCCTTCAACGCCTCGTTCTCCGCATTGACCGCGTCTATCCCCTTAAAATATCTTCCAAAGCCCTCGAAGGCATCTCCTACCTTCGTAATACACCACCGAAACGGTACGGTCACCGTCCCTACGATGTTCTTCGACAGACTTCGATACCCCATCAGCGAAAGTGTCGACGGCACAGCACACAGCACCACCGCCACGCACAAGGCTATGATAAAAAATTTATTTTGAAATAGTTTCATATTTTTTTCTTTTTTGGGAAAACTTTTGGAAAAGTTTTTCCAAACCCTTTCAAAACTTTTATCTCATTTTTCGTGAAATAAAAGTTTTTGATTTTGTACCCCGAACCGTTGTTTAGGGGCAAAATTGGGAAAGCTTGTACTCTGTTTTTTTACTCCCGCAAGCACTCCCCCTTATGCCCTCAATAATCGTTGGGGGCAGAGAATGAGCGCTTTTATGTGTCCTATAAATGC
>JAZRIE010000268.1:0-3450 GCA_045645105.1 Eubacteriales bacterium
CCGCATCCGCGGAAAGCCTGATTATTATACTACTTTTATTCCCTTTTGTCAACACTTTTTTTCAACTTTTTCCACCTTTTTGCTTCTTTTGGTGCTTTGTACAGTTTTTATGCGACATTTTGTACGACATTCATAGCAAAAATACAACAATTGTAACAAAAAGTGCGTCTTTTCAACCAAATAGGTCTTTCCGTTTTTGTTCAAGAGTCTCAAAAATCAATTTCCATACGCCGCCACGATCGCTCCCGCGATCACCTCACCGATTCTTTGATAACCCGCCGCCGACTTATGAACCTGATCGCCGTTATACGGATACGGAGCTCTTCCCGTATATTCCTCCAACACCACGCCGCCCTCACGGATCTGGTAATAAGATTTTCCCGTCTCGTAACGAATCCGCTTATTGTTGACGGGATCGCCCTTCTCGTTCAAAATGCAAGAGGAGAAATTTGGGTTATCCACGTTCGGCTCCGCGCTGAACACACTCCACGTATAGCGGTTGATCCCGCTGTTGTGGAAAAGATCACAGCACGGAATAGAGTTGTACGCCGCGACCGCCTTTTGGATGTTTGCCATTGCCTCGAGCGACCTTCCGCTTCCCTCGCCGTTTTCGGTATAGCCGTCGCAATCCACCCACGGATATTTTCCCGAGCAATCGACGGTAACGACCAACAAGCGGCAGGTCAACCGATCCGCCTGCGCGAGGACCTGATAAATACGTTCAATGCAATACTGCATCAGACCCGCGACGGTATATCCCGTCTCCGCCCCCGGCAGATAGCAGTCTCCCACCTTGCCGATATTTATATACCTATTATTATAGCCGCCGAACAGCACGATCAGATCCATGTCCTTGACGTCCTCGACGGTCAGGGGACGCAAAACGCCCGCGACATCGGTTTCATTGTCATACATACCGCCCAAGCCATTGTCTCCGTCCACCATCGCCTTTAAGCCGACGCCACCCTTGCAATGATAAAAGGGTTGAATACCCAATATCTCGCGTACCGTTTCGGGATATACGCGACGCGCGGTCAGCGAATCACCTATGAAAAGAACCTTTTTTCCTTGCCACGCTCCACAGCTGCTCATAACGTTTTCCTCCGTGTTGTTCGTTAAAAGTATTATACCACGCCACTCCGAAAATGTCAATGCGCTTTGGATCACAAAAAAGGGCTTTTTGAACACAAAATCAAGGCACAGAAGACGATCGTAAGCCAACCGCCGACTGTGCCTTGCTTTGATAGATTAAAATGCTCCGATCAAATTTCGGGAATCACGATCTCGATCTCGCGACCAACCTCAGCGGATCTTGCGATACCGTCGATAATTGCCTGATTATACAGAATCTGAGAGGTCGGAACGGGTGCCGTGCCGTTTTCCTTGATCGCATCAAGGAAGGTGCGGATCTTCAGATCGAACAGATTTGCCTTCATCTGAATGATCGGGATCTCGGTCTGCGTTTGCTCACCGCAAACCTCGTGGTAAAGAGTCATCGGACCGCCGACCGTACCGTTCCAGCACTCGGTGGAAGGAATACGCAGGCTTCCCTTGGTACCCATGATGATGGTGTCACCGGGGGTGTCGAGGTTCATCGCCCACGCGATACGGAAGTCGAGAACGATACCGCCCTCCAAGCGAATAAACGCGGCAGCGAAATCGTCAACGCCGAACTTTGCGGCATATTCGGGGTGATTGGTCTTTACGTAGGTGGTGTAGTTGGGGTCGGTTCCAAAGAACGCGGACTTGTAGCCCGAAACGGTCAAGGGCTTCGGATATCCGATCGCGTTGAGCACCATATCGAGAGAGTAGCATCCAATATCGCCAAGTGCTCCGATGCCCGCCGTTGCGTCCTCGATAAAGGTGGTCCCAAAGGGAGTGGGAATACCGCGGCGGCGTCCGCCACCGGTTTGAATGTAATAGATCTGACCCAATGCACCCGAATCGACGATCTTCTTGATCATCTTCATATTCGCGTCCATTCTGGGTTGGAAGCCGATCGAAAGGATCTTACCGCTTGCCTTCTCTGCCTTCATCACGGCGACCGCCTCGTCAAGCGTGACGGTGAAGGGCTTTTCAAGCAGAACGTGCAATCCTGCGTTGAGCGCGTCAATTGCGGGTTGTGCGTGCTGGCGGTTATAGGTACAAATCGTAACAGCGTCAAGATTGAGGCTCTTATCGGCGAGAAGCTCCTCGTGAGTTGCGTAATCGGTCTTGACTCCTTCAACACCGTGCTTCTCAAAGAACGCCTTTGCCTTGCCGGGGACGAGGTCGACACCTGCCACGATCTCAACGTCGGGCTGATTCAGCAATGCCTTGATGTGCGAGCCTGCGATCCAACCGCATCCGATAAAACCAATTCTCAGCTTTTTGCTCGCGTCGATCGTCTTTACCTCTTGATTTTCCTTGAACGCATCTAAATCCTTATCCAATGCCATGATACAAATCTCCTTCTCTACAATATTTTATTTAAAATCAGTTTCCGATCGATTTCAGATATTCGCGGCTCTTGGCGGCGCACTCAAGAGGCGACCATCCAAGCGACGGATTATCCTGCTCTACCACGATCCAGGTTGCGCCAACCTTCTTGGTTGCCTCAAGGATCGCGGGGAAGTCCTGCGCACCGTAGCCGACTGCACGGAACTCGAAGTTGGAGGGACGCTGAGGTGCCTTCTCCTCAATACCGATCAGCTCGTACATATTGTCCGATTTTTCGCCCTTGAAATCCTTGAAGTGAACGACGGGCGCGCGTCCTGCATACTTCATCATGTAGTCCACGGGATTTTCACCACCAACGTTCACCCAGCAAACGTCAAGCTGAGTCTGAAGCAGGTCTGCGGGGACCTCTTCGTAAAGAATATCCAGCGCGTACTTGCCGTTCATCTTCAGAAACTCAAACTCGTGGTTGTGGTACAAAAGCGTCATGCCAAGCTTCTTGGCTACTCCGCCAAGCATAGCAATGTTCTTGATGACCTCGGGGAAGATCGCCTGACCCGGGCGGTACTCGGGGGTCAGATAAGGAACGGCTACGAACTTACAGCCAAGCGTTGCGTACTGTCCGAGAACGCCCTCGGGATCAGCCATCATTTCAAGGTAAGGCACGTGCGCCGAGATCGGGATCAGACCGATGCCCGCGCACATGTCGCGAACCTCCTCTGCGGTGTGCTTATACAAGCCCGCAAACTCTACGCCCTCGTAACCGATCTCTTTTACCTTCTTCAAGGTTGCATACAAATTTTCAGACGCTTCCTTGCGCAGGGAGTACATCTGCAGTGCAACGGGAAATGCCATTTTGCGTCTCCTTTATTCTCTTTTGTGATTTGAAGCATTCCACTTCTGTTACTATTATAGGACATATTATGCTGAATTTCAAGTCACAAATGGGCTTTAACAGGACAATAGTTGCTAAGTCGGAGGCCAAGCGGTCTTAGGAAGACAACTTAGTAATTC
>JAZRIE010000269.1:0-1516 GCA_045645105.1 Eubacteriales bacterium
ACACCTATCGCGTGGCAAGACCTGCGTCCGACGTGCACGATTATTACCGTCATTTTGTGAACGCGATCCGCAACGGCGAGGCGCAGGACGTGACCTACGAGCAGATGCGCACCGACCTGAAGATCATTCTGGCGGCGTTCAAATCCGACGAGCTTGGCGTGCCGGTTACCATCGAATAATAAAAGCAGAAAGAGAGAACGAATCGGATCAAATCCGTTGCGTTCTCTCTTTCTTTGCTAAAAAACTCGCGAAGCGAATACCACTCGGCAAAAGCCGAATATCACTGCAAAGCAATATCACTCGCCGAAGACGAATAAAACTGATTTGATACTCTGGTCAGAGTATCAAATCACCACCCCGTCGCGCAGACGATAGCCCTTACCGTAGACGTTAACGATCAAGGGTCTGGGGTCGATCTCTCTTGCGCGGCGGTTGATGCTCGCGATATGCGTGGGCAGATTTGCGGCGGAAAGCCCTCCTTTTGCGTCCGAAAAGCAGAGGGACAGAAGGTCGTCCGCTGAGGTCACGCGAGGGGAGCGGTAAAATAGGCAACGCAAGATCGTATGCTCACGCGGTGTGAGTGACAGACGGTATCCCATGTAGACCGTTTTTGTGGGATCGTCCTCAAGCGTCAGCACGTCGGTCGTCAGCCGTCGCACGCGCCAGCCGCAGTCTCGGATACAAAAGTCCAAAACGTCCTCAAAAACATCTCCACACTCGCGAATGAGTCGTTGAACCTCTAAATTGGGGATCGATTGCGGGGCGACGATCGCGCAGATCGGCATGTTGGGGTATTGGCGGCGCAATGTGGCGCACAGCGACTCGGCGCGCGGCAGATTGCCAACGCAGTCGAGCAGAACGCCGCCCGTGTCCTTTTTGTCACAGTAGAATTCCGCCGTTTCATAGGGGCATACAAAGGTATAGACACCATGCTCCGCAAGGCGCGGACGAATGTGCTTGCGAGAGTGGGCGGCGTCGGTTACAAAGAGGAGCATCAGCCCATTTTGACGAAGGAAATGCTGTTGATGGTGACGGGATGAACGGGAGACGACTTCTCCTGATTGCGCATCTGCACCTCGGTCTCGGCGATGGCGTCAACGGTCTCCATGCCGTATACCACGATGCCGAAGGACGCGTATTTGCCGTCCAACGATGCGTGGTTGTTTGCGCTCTCCTCGTGGACGATAAAGAATTGGCAGGACGCCGAGTTGTTCGCACCGCCCTGACGCGCCATCGAAATGACACCGCGATTGTGCTTGAGGTTGTTGACAAATCCGTTGCTCGAGAACTCGCCCTTGATGGTGGTTGCCGAGTTGCCGCTGCCATCTCCCTTGGGGTCACCGCCTTGGATCATAAAGCCCTCGACCACGCGGTGGAAGGTCAGACCGTCGTAAAAATCGTCCTTGACGAGCTTTTGGAAGTTTTCCACGGTTTCGGGAGCAACCTCTGCGAACAGACGAACGATCACGTCCCCCGTTTGCTGAACGCCGTTCTTGTCGGTGTAGCTGACGTTCAT
>JAZRIE010000270.1:0-4798 GCA_045645105.1 Eubacteriales bacterium
GCTTTTCCCGTGTCGCCCGAGGTGGCAACGAGAATAAGAGCCGTGCGCGTCTCGCCCGTTTTGACCAGCGCGCGGGAGAGCAGACGCGGCATGATCTGCAGCGCCATGTCCTTGAACGCCGCGGTCGGACCGTGCCAAAGCTCAAGCGACTCAAAATTGTCGTGAATATTGACCATGGGCGCCGCGCCACCAACGAAGGAAGCCTCGTCGTATGCCTCTTGGCAGTCGGCAAGCAGCTCGTCGTAGGTGTAGTCTGTGAGGAACTTGGAAAGCACCCTTGCGGCGCGAACGGGGTAGCTTTCGCGGCAGAGGGAGGTGATCTCGTCCATCGTCAGCGTAGGAATGCTTTCGGGAACGAACAGACCGCCGTCATTCGCAAGCCCCTGCTTGATGACCTCTGCGGCTGTTGCGGTTGCGTTTTGATTGCTTCTTGTACTTTTGTAAAACATGGTATTGGAAATCCTTCCTTGTAGAATAATGACGGAATAAATATATTCGCCAAACTAACAAGCTTCGTCAGTTGGGCTAAAGTTTTGGTCAAGCTTTTTCAAAAGCTTGCGCAGTGAAGGGCGCGTAGCCCTTCTCGCCGTCCGCAGACGCGCGAAAAACGCGGCGTTATATTTGAGCGAACATATGGTTGCCGCTATACGAATTTGCTAACGCAAATTTCCTCAAAAATATAAAATTTGGAACATCGGCATTTCTCTTTTGATAGCTTTTCTCTTTGTGCCTTTGGTGTCAAAGAGAAAAGCGGCTAAGAATTTTACACAATTTAAAAATGAAAATATTTTTTCGCAAAACGGTTTGCGTTTTCAAAAAAGATCTTATGCACGAGGGATTCGGGATAATTGTGCCTGAGCATCTCCTCGGCGAGGTGGGGAAGCGCGGCAAGATCGGAAAGATCGGGCGGCAGATCACAGCCGTCCATGTCACAGCCAAGACAGAGCGCGTCCGCAGCGCCCAGCGACAGAAAATGCTCCACGTGCGGTAATACGTCGCTTGCAAGTGCTTTTCCGTCGGGACGTAAAAATTGACCGTACAGATTGAGTCCGATCACGCCGCCCGACGAAAGAATACGACCGATCTGATCGTCGCGCAGATTTCGTGAGACGGGACAGACCGCATAAGCATTGGAGTGTGACGCGATCACGGGACGACACCGCTCGGAAGAAAGCTCAAATATTTCAAACGCCGAACGCTCCGACGCGTGAGAAATATCAAGGATCATGCCAAGCGAGAGCGCGCGGCAGAGAGCCGACACGCCAAACGAGGTCAGTCCACCTTGGACGTCGTGCGAGCCGCCAATGCAGGTCACGCCCTTCCAAAGCGGGGTGACAATGCGAATGCCTGCATCGTAGAGTGCGTTTACACGTTCAAGCTTGCCCGCAAGGATACGCGCGTCCTCAAGCGCCAAAATGAGGGTAGCGGACGAGGGTGTTGCCCCGTCGTAGCGCGTGACGATACGCGCCGTACCGTCTTGGATCGCCGTGTCGGCGTCTAAATGTCTGCGCATGGCAAGGAAGCGCTCCCACCCTGTTTCGTCGTCAAGGGTGTGGTCGGTCCAATGCGCCATGACCTGCACGTATTGTCCAAGCACACGGGCGCGCTCCAAGGAGACTGCCAGCGTGTTTTGCGTAAGAGGCTGCTGCTTGCGGTGCATTTCGTAGGGCGTGTCGCAATGCAGATCAAAAAGTGAAAGCTGCAACTCGGTTCTCCTTTTCAGTATGCCGCCTTGATGTGCGTGATGCGCAACAGCTTTGGTCGTTTTCCCGCGGGGGCTTTTTGAAGCCAGACCTCGATCACGTCCATGCGCGGTTGCTTGCGCGTGGAGTGCGCATAGAGATAGCGTTGCGCGGCAGAGCGGGTATGCTGCTGCTTTTGGGCGTGGACGGCAAGGCTTGGCGGCGGCGCGCTTTGCCATTCATCGCCCTCGTAGGTGCGTGTTTTGACCTCGACGAATACAAGGTCACGGAGCGTTGCGGCAATAATGTCGATCTCGCACTTGTCCGCAAACCAATTCCGTTCCTTTACAGTATATCCGCGAAGCCGCAAATAGTGAACGGCAAGACGCTCTCCAAGGTCGCCGATCTCCTTTTTGGTCAGATACCGCTTCATGTCTTGTCGAGAAAGCGGATAAATTGCTTTCGGTGGATCGGCGCGGGTCCGTACTGACGGAGCGCGTCCATATGTACCTTCGTGCCGTAGCCCTTGTGCTTGGCGATCCCGTATTGTGGATAGGCGCGGTCAAGCTCCTCACACATGCGGTCTCGCGTGACCTTGGCGAGGATCGACGCGGCGGCGATCGAGGGGCTGGTTGCATCTCCCTTGATCACGGCGCGTGCGGGAATGGGAAAGTCGCGGTCAACGTTGCCGTCGATCAGCGCAAAATCGGCAGGAACCGAAAGCCCTTCGATCGCGCGGCGCATGGCAAGCAACGTGGCTTCGAGAATATTCAGCTCGTTGATCTCCTCAACGCTTGCCTCGGCTATGCAGTAGGAGATCGCGTTCTCGCGAATGACGTCAAAAAGCTTGTCGCGCTTTTTCGGGGTGAGCTTTTTGGAGTCGTTGAGTCCGTCGAGGACAAGCCCCATGGGGAGAATGCAGGCGGCGGCGACCACGGGACCGCAAAGAGGTCCGCGTCCTGCCTCGTCCACACCGCAGACCGAGGCGTAGCCCGCGTCGATCAGCTCTTGTTCGAGTTGATAATCAAGCATGGGGAAGCTCCTCCTTGGAATAGCGGTCAAGCGTGATGCGACCGATCTTTGCCCCGCGGAACTCGTCCAAGAGGGTAATGGCGGTGCGCTCGGTGTTGACCTCACCGCCGCTGATCAGAAAGCCGCGCTTTCTGCCAATGGCTTCAAACAGCTCGTAATCGGTAAAATCCTTGTAATTTGCCATGTCGCCGAGCTTATAACGAGCCGAAAGCTCCTCGGGATACAAAAGACGCAGACGCTTGCAAAGCACGGTGGCAAGCGTTTCAATGTCGAGAACGCCGTCGCGGATCGCGCCCGTGAGCGCAAGATTTTCACCAACGCGACGCTCCTCAAACTTGGGCCAGAGGATCCCCGGCATATCCAACAGATCGACGCCGATGTTGGTGGCGACCCATTGCTTGTCCAGCGTCACACCCGGGCGGTTTTCCACCTTGGTCTTCTTATTGCCGCAGATGCGGTTGATCAGCGAGGATTTTCCCACGTTGGGGATACCAAGCACCATGGCGCGCACGCGGCGGTTCATGCCCTTGTCCTCGTATCTCTTGAGCTTGTCGGCAAGGATCTCGCGAATGGCGGGGGCAAGTGATTTCAGCCCCTCACCCGTGACGCAGTCGGTCAGGATACAGACCGTATTTTCCTCGGTGTATTGCTTTTGCCAACGCTTGTTCTGATTGGGGTCGGCAAGAGACGATTTATTGAGAAGCAAAAGGGTAGGCTTTCCCTCGGTCAACCGCTTGATCTCGGGGTTGCGGGAGCTGTAGGGAATTCGCGCATCGAGGATCTCGATCACGATATCCACGTTTTTGAGGTTGTCCGAGATCATGCGGCGGGTTTTCGCCATATGCCCGGGGAACCATTGAATATTTTCGGACGGCATTTTGGGAGATCCTTTCTTTTTGAATTTTGTTTTGCAGAGATCAGTAGAGTGTGAAGGGGGCGAGACGCAGTATTGCCTTTCCGAGAATACAACGCTCGTCGATAAAGCCGACGTCGGAGTCGCGACCGTCCTTGGAGTTGTTGCGGTTGTCGCCCATGACGAACACACAGCCCTCGGGTACGGTCGCCTTAAAGGTGTGTGTGGCGTAGTCGTAGGAATGCTCGGCGTAAAGCGTATAGATCCCCGTGATCTTGTCGGTCACGCGGTCCTTCAGCACGGCGTGGCTGTCGGCGTATTCGACGCCGTCCACAAGGATCTTGCCCGTGTTAAAATTCAGCTCGACGGTCTGTCCGCCCGTGGCGATCACGCGCTTGACCATGGTCTTGGTCATGTCGTTTTCCTCGTCGGTCAGGTGGAAGACCACAATGTCGTCCTGCTTGGGGGTGTAATTGAGACTGTACAGGATCAGGTTTTGCCCATTGTAAAGCGTGTTTTCCATCGAACGCCCGTCTACACGACAGGTGCGGAGCGCGAAGGTAAAGAGAAGGATCACCACGAACACCGACCACGCAAAGGTCTCCACAACGTCAAAGACCGCTGCGGCAACGCTCTTGGTCGTGATCGGGGGCTTTTCGGGCGTTGGTGTGACGTCTCCGAGATTTTCCTGCGCGTCCTCGTTGGGAAGCATTGGCTCTTGATCCATGTCGTATCTCCTTTTATGCCTGGATCAGACGCTCCATGAGCGTGTGACCGTGTTCTACGTAATCATTCTTTGCCTCGGCGGCAGCTTCACAGAAATTCGGGACACCCTCGACCTCGGTTCTCGAGTCGTAGATGAAGAAGGGAACAGGGGTGATGGTGTGCGTGCGCAGACGAATGGGCGTGGGATGGTCTGGTAGCACCATGATGCGGAAATCCTCGCCCGTGGACTTCAGATATTCATACACGGGAGTCAGAATTTTTTTGTCGATCAGCTCGACCGAAAGGATCTTGTTTTCAAGCTCCGCGCGGTGACCGCATTCGTCGGGAGCTTCCACGTGGACGTAGACGAAATCCGAGCCGTTCTCAAAGGCGTTGATCGCGGCAGCGGCTTTTCCCGCATAGTTGGTGTGTACGTTTCCCGTAGCTCCCTCTACGTCGATCGACTTCATTCCCGCACAAAGTGCGATGCCTTTGATGAGGTCGACCGCAGAGATCACGGCGGCAT
>JAZRIE010000271.1:0-2482 GCA_045645105.1 Eubacteriales bacterium
ATGCAAATTCCGGCTTTCTTGTATAACGTAAGGGGTTTCCCTGTTTTGCAAAAAAGATTGGTTTGGCGACTATCGGAGTTTGCGTTTTTGTGCGTCTGCTTCGGTGGGCGCACTTTTTATTTTGTGGAGGAGCTATGAGAAAAGTTGACAAGCTTGGAAGGATCGTCATCCCCTTGGAGCTGCGGCGAAAATACGGGATGACCGAAGGCTCGAACATCGAATTTATCGACGTTGGAGAGGGGATCACGGTCAGATCCTCCGATCCGTTTTGTAAGGTCTGCCGTGAAAAGATCCCCTACGACGCAACGCTCCCATTATGCGAAAAATGCGTTGCGGAAGTGTTGAAGATTCATGGAAAAAAGTAACCTGGTGCATAAAAAACACGAAAAGCGTTGCCCTGTGTCGTACAGAGCAACGCTTTTTAATCAGAATGAACGAGCGCACGGAGAAACGATTCCGGTGTTATCCTTCTTTGTGCGAAAAGTTTTTGTGGGGGTGCGGGGGCGGCTTTTTTCAAAAAGCGCTCCCGCAAAAAACAATGACGCAATTAATTATGATAAGGATGCTTTGCGGCGATCTCGCGCATCGCGGCGATGACCGAGCGCGGACGCTTGGCACCGAAGACCGCAGAGCCGGCGACGATGATGTTGGCGCCCGCCTCTGTGGCAAGATGGATGTTTTCGGGCTTGAGTCCGCCGTCTACTTCAACGTCGAGCTTGAGCCCCTGCGAATCGGCGTAACGCTTGACAGTGCGAACCTTTTCCAGCGTCTCGGGGATCAGAGCCTGTCCGCCAAATCCGGGAACGACGGTCATGATCAGTGCCATGTCGATCTCGGAAAGATAGGGAATAATCTTTTCCACGGGAGTTGCGGGCGAGATCGCGAGTGCGCAGCGAACCTCTTTTGCGCGAATGTAGCGAAGCGTTTGGCTGACGTTCGAGCAGCTTTTCAAATGAATGGTAATGATGTCCGCGCCTGCCTTTACAAAATCGTCGATGTAACGCAGAGGATTGTTGATCATCAGGTGGACGTCAAAGATCAACTTACTGTAGGGACGCAATGCCGCGATCACGGGTGCGCCGAAGCTGATGTTGGGAACGAACGCTCCGTCCATGACGTCGAGGTGCAGGTAATTGGCGCCTGCGTCGGCAATGCGCTTGACGTCGGTCTGCAAATTTGCAAAATCAGCCGCCAGAAGCGAGGGTGCAATGTAAATCATCGTATCAATCCTTTCAACAACAAAGAATTTTGACAGATCCTGCCGAGCCGTGTCAATTCGGGGCAGGTAACATATACTGAACATGAAAGACCTGCGCGCGGAGTACGGAAGGGACGGAAAAGAGATAGGATGTGGGGAAATCTTCGTCCGTGCAAAACGCGCTTTTTATAGATCCTGGGGTGGGCATTCCTTGATCATCAGACACACCGCGTGTGCGGCAATGCCAAGCTTTTCTCCCGTAAAGCCGAGACGCTCCTCGGTGGTAGCCTTTACGCTGACGCGATCAACGGAAACGCACAGCGTATGCGCGAGATTTTCACACATGGCTTGAATATGCGGTGCCAGCTTGGGGGCTTGCGCGAGGACTGTCGCGTCAATATTGGAGATCGACCAACCGTCGCGGCAAACGAGCTCTCGCACTCGCTTTGCGAGCTTCAGGCTGTCAGCTCCCGCCCATTCGGCGTCGGTGTCTGGAAAGTGCTTGCCAATGTCGCCAAGTGCCATAGCCCCAAGGAGCGCGTCCATGACCGCATGTGTGAGGACGTCGGCGTCCGAATGTCCAAGCAAGCCCTTTTCATGAGGGATATTCACGCCGCCAAGAATCAAGGGGCGACCTTCTACCAAACGGTGAACGTCGTAGCCGTGTCCGATACGCATATTCGTGATCATGATTGCTCACCTCTATATCGCAGGATCGCTTCCGCCAAGGGAAGGTCTTCCTTGGTTGTGATCTTAATGTTCTGTGCGCCACATTCCACCATGCGCACCTGATAGCCGAGATGCTCGATCAGGGAGTTGTCGTCGGTGACGGTGAAGCCGTCCTTGTCGGCCTGATAGAGCGCGGCAGTATAGAGCGCTGTGTGAAAGACCTGCGGCGTTTGTGCCTGCCACAAATTGTTACGGTCTACGGTTTCCTGCGTCATACCGAGCGACGTGGTGCGCTTGACCGTGTCGGCGATCCTGTGCGCCGCGCTTGCCGCTTGGTGGCGGTAGGCGCGCAGACAAACGCGCGTGATCTGCATGGGCGTGATCAGGCAACGCGCGCCGTCGGCAATGGCAACGTAGCGCACGTCGGGGGAGAGCTTGCTCATGCCGCGCTTTGCCGACTCCTGACGGGTTGAGCCGCCGCGGGTGAGAGCGGTCAGCTTGGAAATACCGTATTTTTTCGCGATCTGATAGACGGCTTCAAAATCCTCGGGTCGGGTGACCACGACGATCTCGCGGATCAGCTTGCATTTCTGGTATGCCATGAGAGTGTGTCCC
>JAZRIE010000272.1:0-7705 GCA_045645105.1 Eubacteriales bacterium
CGGGCTATGCGACGGCTTCGGTGTTTACCGTGATCGGCATGATCGCCAACGTTGACTACCTCATGATCCTGAATTGGAGTCCGATCGTCAATACCTTTGTAGCGGCTGACGGAAGCTTCAAGGGGCTGTCCGCGTTTATCAGCATTCCCGACTTCGCGCTGGTCGAAGCGATCCGCGAGCTGACAAGTGGTACGATCGCCCCCGAGGTGCTTGTCGCCAACAAGGACGCCGCGCTGATCACAGCAGGCGGTATTGCCGAGGTTGTGATCGCATTCCTGCCCGTGGCTCTCGTGGTATTTGCCGAGCATATTGCCGATCATAAGAACCTTTCTTCCATTATCGAACGCGACTTGATCGAGGATCCCGGTCTTGACCGCACCCTGCTTGGTGACGGCGTAGGCTCGATTGCAGGAACGCTGTTCGGTGTTTGTCCCAACACAACCTACGGAGAGTCGGTCGGATGCGTTGCAATTACGCGAAACGCATCGGTCGTGACCATCACCACCACGGCATTTATGTGCATGATCCTTTCCTTTATCAGCCCGATCACCTGTGTCCTGCAAACCATTCCGTCCTGCGTGATGGGTGGCGTTTGCCTGACTCTGTACGGCTTTATCGCGGTTTCGGGTTTGAAGATGTTCAAGGATCTTGATCTTGCCGACAACAAAAATTTGTTCGTCGTTTCCTCTATTTTGATTTCGGGCATTGGCGGATTGACCATTCAGATCCCCTATGCGCTTGCGGCAAACGGTGCGGTTGCGAAGACCATTCAGATCACCGCAATTGCCACCGCGCTGATCCTTGGTATCGTCACCAACGCAATTCTGACACGCGTGGAAAAAAGCAAGCTTGGAAAGGAGCCGAACGGTACGTCCAAGCAAGACAAAGAAACCTCGAAGGAGACAGAGCATGAAACAGTATGAAAACGTAGTGATCTTTAATCACCCATTGATCCGACACAAGATCGCCATTCTGCGCGACGAAAAAACCAGCATGAAGGAATTTCGCGAGCTGGTAGAGGAAATCACCACGCTGATGACCTATGAAAGCCTGAAGGAAGGCGTTCCCACGATCGAAAAGGAAGTCAAGACGCCTCTTGAGGTCTGCACGCAAAGAGTAGTGAAGGACAACGCCATTGCGATCGTTCCGATCCTGCGCGCAGGTCTTGGCATGGTCAACGGCATTCACGTGCTGTTCCCCTCGGCAAGAGTCGGACACATTGGAATGTACCGCGACGAGGAAACCCTCCAGCCGCAATCCTATTACTGTAAGCTGCCTGCGGATATTGAAAACAAATTGGTGCTTGTGGTCGATCCCATGCTCGCAACGGGCGGCAGTGCGTGCGACGCGATCCAACTCTTGAAGGACCGCGGATGCAAAAACATCAAGTTCATGGCGATCATCGGTGCGCCCGAGGGCGTCAGCAAGGTCGCAGAGACACATTCCGACGTGCAGATCTACGTCTCCACGCTCGACAGATGCCTGAATGAACACGGCTACATTCTCCCCGGTCTGGGAGATGCAGGCGATAGACTGTTCGGAACGAAGTAAATTATAAAAAGGAACGGAGAATTTTAACCTCTCCGTTCCTTTTTATTGTGCCAAGACGATCTTCAGCGCGTCCTCAGCGCTTTTTGCGTGGTGCGTGCAGATCTTTTTAAGATCGTCCGATCGGTCGCCCACACACAGTGCAATCTTTGCGTTGTGCATCATAGCAATATCGTTGCCACTATCCCCCATGCAGGCGGTCTCGAACTTGGTCAGCATCAAGCGCGACTGCAGATCCGAAAGTGCCGCGCCCTTATTGGCAAAGCGATTGACAAACTGTGCCATGTCGTGAGCCCCACCGTCCCAATGCGTGCGCAGACCGCAGTACGGCGGCAAACGCAGCTTCAAGCCATAGGTGGTGACCTTAAAAACCTTCTCGCGAATGTCCTCAATGCGGTCAACCGCAGTCGCAGCATAACGCGCCGCCTCGTCGGGAACAGTTCCTAAGGAATAGTTTGCAAAAGCACCGTGTAAGACCATAGAAATGCCGTCGGTACAATTCTTTTCAAGCAGACGCAGATCCTCGACCTCTATTTTGCGCTCGTAGCACGCGCGTCCATTCTTCACGTAATACGCACCGTCGCAGGCGACAAACCAAATATCCCCTGCAAATTCGGGAAGCCGCTCCAAAAGCTCTCCGTAGGTGCGCCCCGACGAGACTGCAACCACGATCCCCTTTTCGAGCGCGCGGTGAAGCAGATGCTTGACCTCGTCCGAAACGCCGCCCCCGCCGTAGGGAGCCAGCGTTCCGTCGAAATCCGAAACAAGCAGTCGTATCATGCCTGTGTCAGCTCACCCAGATAGTATTTTTTCTTTCCGCGACGCACCACAAGGTACTTTCCTGCAAGGCATACGTCGGAATTGATCTCGAAATCGGTCGCCTTCAAGGGCTCACCGTTGAGCGTGAGAGAGCCGTTGGAAACAAACTCACGCGCCTCGCGCTTAGACGAGCAGATGCCTGCCGACACCAATACATCCATCACGTTTCCGCCCGCGGTGGTAAAGTGCGGTACGTCCTTAAGACCTGCCAGAAGATCCTTCACGGGGATCTCCTTGATCTTGCCCGCAAACAGTAGCTCGCTGATCTTCAATGCCGACTCGTAAGCGCCCTCACCGTGCAGATCGTTGAGGATCTCCTCGGCAAGTCTCTTCTGTGCAAGACGCTTTTCAGGCGCGGCGTTATGCTCCTCGGCAATGGCTTCGATCTCCTCGCGAGAGAGGAAGGTCAAGCGCTTCAGATATTCGATGACCATGCTGTCCTCGGAATTGAGCAGGAACTGATACAGCTCGTAAGAGCTGGTCTTGTTCTTGTCAAGCCAAACGGCGTTGCCCTCACTCTTGCCAAACTTGTTTCCGTGTGAGTCGGTGACAAGCGGCATGGTAAAGGCGTAGACCTCGTCGCCCGTGGTCTTACGGATCAGCTCGATACCCGTGGTGATGTTACCCCACTGATCGGAGCCCGCCACCTGCAGATCGACGCCACGGTTCTCGTGCAGATACTTGAAGTCCAAGCCCTGGATCAGCATATAGGAAAATTCGGCGTAGGAAATACCGCTTTCCATTTGGCGGCGGATCAGATCCTTGGAGAGCATATAGCCCACGTTGATATACTTTCCGTAGTCACGGAAGAACTCGACCACGTTAATATCCTTTACCCAGTCGTAGTTGTTGACGACCTCATAGGGGAAGATGCTCTGAAGCTGTTTTTTCAAGCATTCAAAGTTGTGAAGCACCTCGGCACGGTCGGAAAGCTTACGCTCCACGGTTCCGCGCGGGTCACCGATCAGTCCCGTTGCCACGCCCACCAGAAGAAGCGGCTTGTGACCTGCCGCCGCAAGACGGCGCGTGATCAGAAAGGACGAATAGTGACCAAGATGCAAGCTGTCTGCCGTGGGGTCGGTTCCGATATAAAAGGTCAGCCCTCCCTCGTTTAATTTATCGATCAGCTTTGGATCGGAAATGTCCTGAATCAGACCTCTCCATTTTAAATCCTCGTAAAGTGTCATTTCGGTTCTCCTGTTTTTTGTTTTTTCTTTTTCTAATTATAACACGAAAAAAAGATTTCGTCAATATTTTTTGCGCAAATAAACGCTCTTCCATGCAAAATTTGAGACAGAAACTGCCTTGGTGGCAAATGACAGAAAAGCGAGACTGCCGCGTGGCAGTCTCGCAAGGAATTTAATTCCGTTGTTTCGTTTTAATTTGACACAATGACGTCTGCAAAAACCGGGTAGTGGTCGGATGCCCATGCTGTCGTTGCAGAAACACCGATATGATGCTCGACCACGCCAACGTCCTGCGTAACGAAGATATGGTCGATCATATCCTCATCCTTTGCACTGCGGCCCTGCTGACCGAGGTAATGGGACGCACCTCCCGTAGTATAATCCTTCAACGCCACACGGCGCGCGTCGGCAAGCACACCGTAGGAAGCATCATACTTGGCATTCTTCTTAAAGAGATTGAACAGAGCCTTGTAAGGGTCGGAGGTCTGCTTCATATTATAGTCGCCCACAAACAGTACGGGGCAAACGAAATCCTCACCCTTGACCGCCTTTGCCTCGGCGTTGTTCATAAGGTTGTAAAAGGTTTCGATCATCTTGGGAACATGATGCTTGATCTGTCCTGTTGATTTCAAATCCTCCTGACTCTTATGGAAGCCGTGCGTGTTTGCAACCGCAAAGACGTCACCCGTGACCTTGTCCTGAAGGACCGCCCACGTGATCCAGTGACCCGGATAGGGATTGGTGGGGGGCGCATAGGTGCCCGGAACACAAGCCGCGCCGGATGCCAGACAGTTGAATTTTTCGGTCTTATAAGCAAGCGGTGCCATGTTCTGATCAACGTACAGTGTTTTACCGGACGGATCGGCTCTCTCGGTATCATAAGGATTGCCGATCATCGTGTAGCCGTTATCGTTCAGCTTTTTGGTCAGATTTCCCGTAAACGCCGCGCAGTATTCCTGGAAGCCCACCACGTCGGGATCGTAATCGGTAATCGATTGCAAGCTCTTATTGAAATCAATGGTCTTATAATCGATGACCTCACCATTGGAATTCTTACGTTGATCTGCACGCAAAACGTTAAAGGTCATAATACGATAATCGTATTTATCTGCGACTGCGGCTTCCGTGCCGTTAAGCTGAATCTTCACAGCCTCCCCCGAGATCTTGGATCCATTTGCACGAACAGCCGTAGGTGTTACGGTAAAGATCACGTGCGTGCTGCTCTTTGCGGCAAAGCCGTGAAGCGAGCCGGCATAGAACGAGCCTCCGCTCTTGCCAACGTCGGACGGCTTGTACTCCTTGCCGCCTCCTTTGACCGTGGGCTTCAGCAAATCGGTCGTCAGTCCTTGTGCCTTGTAGGTGACTCTTCCCTTATCTCCATCCGCAACCTCCTCAACACGGATCGTAATCCCCAGAGAGGAATACTCCTCTGCCTCTGCGTGTATCACGAAGCGGATATCCTGCGTGCCGTCTTCATTGGTTCTCATCTGCACGCCAACCAAGCTAATGTCGGTTGTAACAGCGGCTGACACGGCAATCGATGGAACAATACCCATGCACAAAACGCAGGTAAGGAAAAACGCCAAAATTCGAATTGCTTTCATAAAAGGATCTCCTTTTTTATTAAAATCAGGGTTGACCGGACAAAATAACGTCTACGTAAACGGGATAGTGGTCGGATGCCGCTGTGGTGACAGGGGAAACGCAGATCTTGTGATCGATCACGGCGACCGAATTGGTAACCACGATATGGTCGATCATATGTTCTCAGCAGTCAGATCGGCTTTTGCGGAAAAATCTACACTATCCAAGTCAACAAGCAGATCACTCACACCCCTTGTCTGGGAAAAGCCTGTTGCGGCATATGCGCCACTATGGCTGAAGCCAAACCGACAAATGGAGTATTTTGAAAAATCCACGTCTCCGTCAACCGCCATGCTGTCTACCGCTCCGCGGTTCCAATAATCGGCATCCAGATTTATATGATCAATTTCGTAAAAATCAAGCAGATAGCCGCCCAATGCCATAGGTGTTACACTCTCGAAGGTATGCGTCAGGACCAATTGGTAAGCATCGTCACCCGACGCGATCTTGTTTTCCACCTCAATAGAGATGGCGCGGATATTCTGAACACCGTGCGTAGGAGTGGGCATACCGTACAGGTCTACACCAAGGTAATCGAAGAGCAGATCGGCTCTCTCAAGGATCGCGTCTGCCATAGTTTCTCCTGCCTGCTCCTCGGTGGCAAAGAAATGATCTGCATACAAGCCCCATTCGGGGTACAAAATGTTAAAATCCGACTTAAGGTCGGTCTTAGGGAACGCAAGCGAGTTTTCATCGGGAGAATCCGTCTCGTTATTCTCGGTAGTTCCCGTTGGGGTCTGGGTGTCGTCCTTGTTACAAGCCGCAAACGATACCAGCATAGAAAGCACTAACAAAAGAGCCATTCCGGTTTAAAAAATGCGTTTGATTGACATATTCAGTCCTCCTTAAATATTTTTATTTTATGTGCTTCTCGCACAAAAAATCAACGTGATACTATTTCAAAAAAGCATTTGGAGTATAACTCAGCACTCTTTTGAATTGAGAGTTGCAATCCTTATGTTCACACAAGGTCCGCTCTCCTATCAGTAATCAACAACGACCATGGAATGAATTCGAATTTCGGGAACAGTAAAGCTGATCGAGCCTGCTTGATCGACGGTAAGCCGAATTGCCTCTCCGTCAGGTGCCGTATAAACCTTTTTGGGGGTCTTTCCCGCCAATTTCATTGTAACGGGAATATTATAAAGCGGTACGCAATCCTCGATCACCTCAATCTTTTGGCTTCCCTTTGCAATACGGGGTGCGTACAACAGGTGAAGCACGACACGATTTTCCGACGTTTGATCCATCAAGGTCACGTTTCCCTGGACCGGCAGACCGACCGAAACCGTCTTATCCTCTCCCAGCAAGCGGTCAATAGCGTCCATCAGAATACGCTTGGAGATCAGTGATCCCGTCATAGCATATTCACGGAAGATCGCGCTTGCGATATAAATGCCGTGTTTGCCTGCGCTCACGCCGACCCCTGCGTATTCCGGCTTTTCAGGGGCATGCATATGCGAGCAGAAATGCGCAGCCGTGCGGTTAAAGTATGGCTCGTGCGTGCATGCCAGCTCTACGCCACCCTCACGCAGCGTTGCCCTCTCGGTGGTTGCGTACTCCACGTAGCCAGCCGTTGGGATCTTATCCATGTCCTCGGACGGTACGACGTAAGAGGGGATGAGCGTTCTCGTGCCATTCCAGGTAGCACCGAGATCATATGCAAAATCACAATCGGGAGACGCCAGGTTCATCGGCAGCGTGGACTTTCCGCTTGCAATCAGCTTACCGCCCGCCGCAACGTAGGCATCCAGCTTTTCCTTTAAAGCCCCCCCAATACGGATCTTGTCGGGCAGGATCAGCACCTTGTATGCCGTAAAGTCAGAATCCAGATCCAGGACATCGAACAGGTAATGCCCCTCAAGCAACATACGAAGCGCACCAACGTCAACAAGCGCGCCCTTTTCATCGGGCTCTGCCGCGGGAGTTTGCTCGCGCCATGCATCGTAGGAAAGGAATGCAACGTCGGCAATTGACTTCACACCGTCAAGCCACGGTTCTTTCCTCTCGATCTCGGCATACGCCGCGCCAATAAGACGGTAGGTCTCGTCGTCCATTTTTCCAAGCGGGTGCAATTGATCTCCGATCGAGCATTTCCCACCGTTTGCTGCAGCAAGGGATGTCTCATAGATCAACGCATTTTCATGCTTATAACCGCCAAATTCGCCCCATGCCAAATGGAATTTTCCAGTCATACCGAGAAACTCCATGCCGATCGGCTGTATGTAACGCGAGATCATGGGAAGATTGTCATAGCCCCAGCCACCCGTAGGAAGCGATTCAATCTCAATATGTGAATTCATTTGCGCAATATCACGTCTGCCACGCGGCGTTCTTCCGCCATTGTGGAAAATAGGAAGCCCAGGCTTGATTGAGTCTACAGCCTCGCGCATCACACGCGTGTAATTTGCGTAGGTCTTTTCCGCCATCTGCATAACGTGCGCAGGATTGGTGATATCCAACCCCTCCGCTTCCATCAGTCTTGCACAATTGCGGCAATAGCAGGG
>JAZRIE010000273.1:0-2508 GCA_045645105.1 Eubacteriales bacterium
AAACACGCCATCTTGGCTGTTTGTCACCACCAATTTTTTATCAGCAGAAAGGGACAGCACCATGCTGTTTGTGATATAGGGAATGCCCAGCTCCTTCACCTTGACAGCATCACGCAGAGCATATTCGGGGCCTGTCAGCTCCTCACCAAAACGATGCAGACCAAAGCCGTTGTGGATACATTGCTGAAGAATGCCGCCAAGGTGTGCGTCGCGCTCCAGAATGAGAATGTCGCGCACGCCGCTCTGATATGCCGCAACGGCGGCACTCATGCCGGCGGGACCTCCGCCGATGATCACAAGATCGATCGTAGTCATCTTACTTTGCCTCCTTGGTCTTGCCGACGTTGATCAAGGAATCACCGCCGAATTTGGTAACTGCCTCATAAGGAATATTCATTTCCTGCGCCAACATTTCTACGATATAAGGGGAGCAGAAGCCTCCCTGACAGCGACCCATTTGCGCGCGGGTGCGACGCTTGACACCGTCCAGATCGCGTGGTTTGGGATTTTGACGAATGGCGTGCAGGATCTCGCCCTCGGTTACGGTCTCGCAACGGCAGACGATGCGACCGTATGAGGGGTCCTTTTTTATGATCTCGTTTTTCTCCTCGATGCTTGCCTCGCGGAAGCCGTGCATTGCCTCGCGGCGGGGCTGATAGGATACCTTCTTTTCGAGCCTTACGCCTGCCGTTTCCAAAAGCTCGACCACGTACTCGGCAATTGCGGGGGCAGAGGAAAGACCGGGGGATTCAATGCCTGCCGCATTGATAAAGCCGGGGGTTGGCATATTGATGATAAAGTCGCCCGTGCTTCCAACGGCGCGCAGGCCGCAGAAGGAGGTAATGGTTTTGTTGAACGGCACGCCGTCCACGTTCTCGCCTGCCTCGCGCATAACGCGTTCAAGCCCTTCGGCAGTGGTGGATTTGTCCTTTTTGTCGTCAATATCAACCGACGTAGGTCCCGTCAGAAGGTTTCCGTCGACCGTGGGAGAGACGAGAATTCCCTTGCCCATTTTGCTGGGGGTGCGGAAGATGGTGTGAGAAATCAGCGTGCCGCACTCCTTGTCGAGCAGAACGTACTCACCGCGGCGGGCGTGTACGGTAAAGGAGTCGTCGCCGATCATTTTGGCAATGGCGTCGGAGTAGATGCCTGCGGCGTTGATCACATATTTTGCCTTGACGACCTCGGAGGATGCCGAGACGATCTCAAAGCCCTCGTTGGTGCGGTGGATGTCCGAGACCTCAAAATCAAGCTTCAGGTCAGCGCCGTTATCCATGGCATTGCCGATCGACGCGACGGTCAGCTCATAGGGGCATACGATGCTTCCCGTGGGTGCCCAGAGCGCGCAGGTCGCATTTTGGGAGACGTTTGGTTCAAGCTTGTGAAGCTCGTCTTTGTCAAGCACCTTTAAATTTCGGACTCCGTTTTCTGTACCGCGGCGGTAAAGCTCCTCTACGGTGGCGCGGTCTTCGTCGGTAAAGCCAATGGCGAGAGAGCCGTTGTTCTGATATTTTACACCAAGCTCCTCGCAGACCTTTTCCATCATTTCCGAGCCGCGAACATTCAGCCTTGCCTTCAGGCTGCCTTCCTTTGCATCAAAGCCGGCGTGAACGATTGCGGAGTTTGCGCGGCTTGCTCCCATTGCCACGTCGTGTTGCTTTTCAAGGATGCAGATGCTCAGATCGTATGCGGAGAGCGTGCGGGCGATCATGCCGCCCACAACGCCGGCACCGATCACAACAATATCATACATAATCGTATTCCTTTCTTTCAGCGCAACCTTCATTGCGCTAATGATCTGTATTTATTATAATAGAAAAGTATCAATCTGTCAAGTATTGTGCGTAAATAGACAAAAAAATACGGAAATCGTGAGGATCACGCAATAATACGCAAAAAAAATTTGGAAAAATTGAAAAAAGCTATTGACAAATTACACCAATTGGTGTATAATAATCAAAGTTAGCAACGACTAACCGCAATTCAACGGCTTGAGACTGAAAAATTTGCTGAAATGTGCGGTCGAGAGGAAGGGGGATGGGTATGAACACGTTAAAACAGATCAAGATCGGAAAGACCGTAAAGGTTGTCCGTGTACACGGTGAGGGCGCGCTTAGACGCCGTATTATGGATATGGGCATCACACGCGGTGTGGAGATCTACGTTCGTAAGGTAGCTCCATTGGGCGATCCGATACAAATATCGGTTCGTGGCTACGAGCTTTCGCTCCGAAAGGACGATGCGGAAATGATCGAGGTTGAATAATCACTTCCGATTTGGGGAGACGATCCCCTGTTTTTTACGCCAAGAAGTTAGCAACTGCTAACCTTGAACATAGAAAGGAAATCTACATATGGAGTACAGAATAGCCCTTGCGGGAAATCCCAATAGCGGTAAAACAACGTTGTTCAACGTGCTGACGGGGTCCAATCAATTTGTAGGAAACTGGCCTGGCGTGACCGTGGAGAAAAAGGAAGGCAGGCTGAAGAAGCACGAGGGTGTGATCGT
>JAZRIE010000274.1:0-3573 GCA_045645105.1 Eubacteriales bacterium
TGTGCCGAACGTGCCGTCCTCGTGCCAATCCTCGTAGTCGGTCAATTCGACGCGTGTCATGCCGCGCGAAAGCTGATAGAGATTTCCCGTGATCAGATCGGCACACTTTTTATATTCCTCACCCTTTTCGCAATCGGCAAGCTCGCCGCGTTGCAGCTCCAGCTTTTTGCGGATACGGTTATCGGCGGCGGTCAGAATACGCAAAACGTCCGCCGCGCGCTGTCTGATGTGCAGTTCACGGTCACGGGTACGGAAAAACTCGTCCAAAAGCAGTCCAGCGCTCTCATATTTCCGCATCTCAAAGCCGCGTCCGTACTGTCTCAGCTCGCAAAAGGCGTACTCCACGGGCTTGCCGTCCGACAGGATCATGCAGGGCGAGAACGACGACTCCTTGATCATATTCACGATCTCAAAGAACGCTCCCTTTACGCGCGCAGGGTCGCAAACACCGATAGGCGTATCGTTGCGACCGCTTGCACGAAAGGCAATCTCCCGCGCCACGCTTGCGGCAATGCCAAGAAAGCTTGCGGTGATCCACTTATCAAGCGGACGGTCAACGCCTGCCTTTTCATACAGCGCGTCAAATTCGGTCTCGGTCACGGCGGTGGGATCGTTCTTATCCTGCCTTGGGGGCAGCTCGTAGGTCATGCCCGGCAGGATCTGCCGCAGCTCCGAGGTCGAAAAATCGACGATCCGCATGGCGGTAACGATCTTTTTACCCTCACCCGCAAAGATCAGATTGCTATATTTGCCCATGACCTCGGCGATCAGATATTTGGTGCAGTCAAAGCCCATTTCGTCGCGCGTTTCAAATTCGAAGACCGCCACGCGCTCAAAGCCCTCCTGATAGACGTCGGTCAGCTTTGCGCCCTGCAAATGCTTGCGCAGAAGCATGCAGAGCATGGGGGGCGTCATGGGGTTCTCCTTTTGCTCGGTGGTAAATGAAACGCGCGGATTGTTTGACCCCGCGTTGATCATGAGTCTCTTACCACCCTCGATGCTCCGCATCTGCAAAACGATCTCGTCGCGCTCGGGCTGAAAGACCCTTTCCACCCTTGCTCCCAACGATTTTTCGCGGATCTCCGCCACCACGCATGCCAACATTCCCGCGTCAAATGCCATACTATCACATCACTTTCTGAAAAAAACTGAAAAATCTTAAAAATATTATAACATACCATTGCAATTTTTACAAGTAAATGGTATAATAATTGCGAAAAGTTTTTGACTATATATCCGAAAGGACGTTATACATCATGAAAAAAACGATAATTGGTATCGATGTGGGCGGTACGACGACGAAGATCGTAGGCTTCCAAACCGAAAGCGGAGAAGCTCCCCGACTGATCTCTCCGCAGTTTGTCCGCGCGACCGATCCTCTGACCTCGATCTACGGCGCGTTTGGAAAGTTTACCGCAGAAAACGCGCTGGAGCTTTCCGACGTTGACCGCATTCTGATGACGGGTGCGGGGGCTACGGTCATTACCAAACCGATCTATAACCTCAACTGCCAACCCGTGCCCGAATTTTCGAGCATCGGCATTGGTGGCTTGTATCTCTCCAAGCTGGACGAGGCAATCGTGGTCAGCATGGGTACGGGAACCGCCCTCATTCACGCAAAGCGCGAAAATGGGAAGCACAAGGTAGAGTACCTTGGCGGTACGGGCATGGGTGGCGGCACACTGGTTGGTCTTTCCCGCAAGCTGCTCGGCGTGGACAATATTGAACATATCGAACAGCTCGCCGCAGACGGAGACCTTGACAACGTTGATCTGCGCATCAAGGATATCTCTCCCAAGCGCGGCTATCACGGCATTAACGACAACCTCACTGCCGCAAACTTTGGTAAGGTCTCCGACCTTGCCACCCCCGCCGACCTCGCCCTCGGCATCTCAAACATGGTCGCCGAAACCATTATGATGCTCGCCGTGTTTGCGGCTCGCTCCTACGGCATCAAGGAGATCGTTCTGATCGGAACCTTGACCAACATCGCTCCCATTCGCCGTGTTTTCGTCGATCACGCGGACGCCTTTGGCGTGCATTTCATCATTCCCGAAAACGCGCAGTTCGGTACGGTCATCGGCGCGGCGTTGAGTGATATGGAGTAAGTTTTTTCGTGGGGATTTTTTCGTGGGAAACTTTCTGTTTTTTCGTGGGAAAACTTTTGAAAAAGTTTTCCCACACCCTTTCAAAACTTTCACAAAAAAGGATCTCTACTAAATTTCTTCATTCTGTGCGTGAAGTCAAGCAATTGCTCCCGCTAGTTTTCAGGGGCCACCGAGACCCTGAAAACTCCACGAATGTTGTGTAATATGAAATTGCACGATACGAGTTCATGCAAAACAAAAGCAAAGAAGGAGATGTCGCAACATTGGCACGGAAACAATCGAGCAAATTTTGGTCTGATTTTTTCTTTGAAAAGCATCCGAACAATAGATGGTGGGAATGGTTTGTGCTTGAGCAAGCAAGAAAAAAAGAAGACCTATCTCAAAAAAAGAATTTTGTAATTTATAATTCCAAGGTATTTATCATCAGCATTGCCATATGTACCGTTTTGTCAGCTTTTCTTGGCGCACGCCTCCATATTTTTGCAGAAGACAAGATTGATATTGCATTTGCAATCTTTTTATATGCTTTAGCAGCATTTTTGCTCTTTGGATTTCTCTACCTCATATCCTACCGTTGTATAGTGGATGAAGAAAAGATCGTAAAAAGGATGTTTTGGCTATTCAAAAAAGAAATTTTGTGGAGCAAAGTGAAATATAAAAGAGTAAAGTACCATAGTGTAATGGAAGGAAAATCGATCGTCTTGTATGACGAACGGAAAAAGCGTTTGATCGATTTTGATCCCGTTGAGGTTGGCTATACCAACATGGAATTGATGATAACACGCAAAAAGATCCCCTCGCGTCACAAAAAGCGCAAAAGCCATGAAACGCATTTTTAGTTCTATAAACCCTTGAAAACCGCAAAAAAAAGATTGACAGTCTCCTGTTTTTATGTTATACTAATACGTATTGATTTTAGAAAAGCGCAAACCGAAAGGATATTTTGCTATGAAATGGACATCTCTCAACGACCTGCGTGAAAAGTACTTGGCATTCTTTGAGTCCAAGGGGCATCTGCGTCTGCCCTCTTTTCCGCTCGTTCCGATCAACGACAAATCCCTGCTCCTGATCAACTCGGGCATGGCACCGATGAAGAAATTTTTCACGGGCGAGGAGCTTCCGCCGCGCAATCGCGTGACCACCTGCCAGAAGTGCATCCGCACGCCCGACCTCGAGCGCGTCGGTCACACCGCGCGTCACGGCACCTTCTTTGAAATGCTCGGCAACTTCTCGTTTGGCGACTACTTCAAGGACGAGGCGATTCCGTGGGCTTGGGAGTTTCTGACCGAAACGCTTGAAATTCCGAAAGACCTTCTCTGGCCCTCGATCTACGAGGAGGACGAGGAAGCCTACGACATTTGGGTAAACAAGATCGGTGTCGATCCTTCTCACGTCGTGCGTCTTGGCAAAGCCGACAACTTCTGGGAGCATGGCACGGGTCCCTGCGGTCCCTGCTTCGAGATCT
>JAZRIE010000275.1:0-10732 GCA_045645105.1 Eubacteriales bacterium
CTTCTTTGCGGGAAGCCTTTTGGCGGGGCTTATCTGCGGTGTGGCGGTCATGGTTGAGATCTTTTTGGGCGTGTGGCTCGTCAGCAAATGCTTTTCGACTGTGGCGGTGTCGCTTGGAAACGATCGACCGATCCGCGACGCGCGACGGTATGCCAAGGGCATGTGGCGCACCTGCCGCATGGGCGGCGTCCTGTTCGTTCTCCATATGATCCCGCGCATCCTTTTGGGACTGTTGACGCTGGGCATCCTTCTTTTGTGGGAGACGCTTCCGAGAATGCTCGTGGCGTATTTCCGTTATTGCAGATATATGAATGAAAAGACTATCCGATCGGAGGAATATAAACAATGAGTGAGAAATTTTACATGACAACGGCGATCGCCTATGCATCGAGAAAGCCGCACTTCGGCAACACCTACGAGGTGATCATGTCGGACGCCGTTGCGAGATACCAAAGAGCCTGCGGACGCGACGTGTTCTTCTGCACGGGAACCGACGAGCACGGACAGAAGATCGAAAACCTTGCAAACGAGCAGGGGATCACGCCCAAGGCATACGTGGACGGCGTTGCGGGGGAGATCAAGGGGATCTGGGATCTGATGAACACGAGCTACGACTACTTCATTCGCACCACCGACAAAAATCACGAGGAGGCCGTGGCAAAGATCTTCCGTAAGTTCTTTGATAAGGGAGATATTTACAAGAGCGAATACGAGGGCTGGTATTGCACGCCCTGTGAGTCCTTCTTTACCAACACGCAGGCGGCAGACGGTAAATGCCCCGACTGCGGACGCGATCTGTCGCAGGCAAAGGAGGAGGCTTACTTCTTCAAGATGAGCAAGTACGCCGACCGTCTGATGAAGCACATCGACGAAAATCCCGATTTCATTCAGCCCGAGCTTCGCAAAAAGGAGATGGTCAACAACTTCCTCAAGGCAGGGCTTCAGGATCTTTGCGTGTCTCGTACTTCCTTTACTTGGGGTATTCCCGTGGACTTTGACAAAAAGCACGTCGTTTACGTCTGGCTCGACGCGCTGACCAACTATATCACGGCTCTCGGCTACGACCCCGACAAGAGCTTCGAGGAGCAGTCCGAGCACTTCCGCCGCTATTGGCCTGCCGACGTGCATATCATCGGCAAGGACATTCTGCGCTTCCATACCATCTATTGGCCGATCTTCCTCATGGCTCTGGATCTGCCGCTTCCCAAGAAGGTGTTCGGTCACCCGTGGTTCAATTTCGGAATGGATAAGATGTCCAAGTCGCGCGACAACGTGATCTACGCCGATAAGCTTGCCGAGCATTTCGGTGTGGACGGTGTGCGCTACTACGCGCTCTCCGAGATGCCCTTTGCGTCCGACGGATCGATCACCTACGAGTCTGTCATCAAGCGTTATAACATGGACCTTGTCAACAATCTCGGTAACCTTGTCAAGCGCACGCTCGACATGGAAAAGAAGTATTTCGGCAAGATCGTTCCCACGCCCGCGGGTGAGGAGGGAACCGACGCCGAATTGAAGGCGGCTTGCGCCAAGGCGTATGAAAATCTGCGCACCTGCATGGATCAGTACCATATCGCCGACGCGCTCGAGGGCATTTTTGAGATGCTGAGCCGCGCCAATAAGTATATCGACGAGACCACGCCGTGGACGCTGGCGAAGGACGAAGCCAACCGCGCGCGTTTGGGTACGGTGCTTTACAACCTGATGGAAGCCATTCGTCAGGGAGCTGTGATGCTGATGCCCTTTATTCCCGCAACCGCGACCGAGATCCTTGACGAGCTGAACACCGATCTGCGTGATTTTGAGTCGCTCAATGCCTTTGGCGGCATGGTGGCAGGCTCCGAGGTCGGCGACTCCAGGGTTCTGTTCGCGCGTGTGGACGAGGAGAAGAAGCTTGCCGAGCTTGAGGCGGAGAGACAGGCGATGATCGCGGCGGCAGAAGCCGAGGCGAAGGCGAACGAGCTGCCCGAAAAGCCTGAGGGCTGTGCGCTGATCGGCATTGAAGACTTTATGAACGTCGAGCTTCGCACCGCAAGGATTTTAGAGTGCGAAAAGGTACCGAAGGCGAAAAAGCTGCTCAAGCTGAAGGTCGATCTCGGCTACGAGCAGAGACAGGTCGTGTCGGGTATTGCGAAGTGGTACGAGCCCGATGCTTTGATCGGAAAGAAGATCATTCTCGTGACGAACCTCAGACCCGCAACGCTTTGCGGCATCGAGTCCAACGGTATGATCCTTGCCTCGGGCGAGGAGACCGTGCGCGTGGTGTTCCTCGCGGACGACACCCCTCTTGGCGAGAGAGTCAGATGATATAAAAAGACCTTGGGGGAAGGGGGACTTCTTGCAAGAAGTCCCCCTTCCCCCAAACCCCCATCCCTTCAAGAACCTTCACTGCAAGAATGTATTGCATGACATGGTTCGCGTATTTTTTGTACGGTCGTATCGGGGAGAGAGGGGATAGACGCATGTATTTGAAGGTTCGGCTTGTCAAAATGCGATAAAAGTTTTGAAAGGGGTGTGGGGAAAACTTTTTTAAAAGTTTTCCCCACAAAAAACACATATGAAAATTACGGTAATCGGATGCGGTCGTTGGGGATCGCTTATCACGTGGTATCTTGACCGTCAGGGACACGAGGTCACGCTGTACGGTCGCGAGAGCTCCAAGAATATGCAGGGCTTTCTGAAGGACCGCAAAAACGATCTTTTGACGCTGCCCGAAAGCGTTGCGCTCACCACGTCGATCTCGTCGGTCTCTGACGCCGAGGTCATTATTATTTCGGTCAATTCGCAGGGGCTTCGCGCGCTGATGCGCGACGAGCTGGCACCGCTGCGTCTTCAAAATAAGATCTTCGTGCTTTGCATGAAGGGCATCGAGATCTCCACGGGCAAGCGGCTCTCCGAGGTCGTGGAGGAGCTGACCGACCCGTCCAACCGCGTGGCAGTATGGCTGGGACCGGGTCACGTGCAGGAGTTTTACGCAGGTGTGCCGAACTGTATGGTGATCGACAGCCGCGACGACGAGGTCAAGAGCCTACTCGTGGACGCTTTTTCGGGCGATCTGATCCGCTTTTATTACGGGCAGGATCTGATCGGCAACGAGCTTGGCGGCGCGGCAAAGAACGTCATCGGCATCGCGGCAGGATTTCTCGACGGCATGAAGCTTTCCACGCTCAAGGGCGCTCTTATGAGCCGCGGCACGCGTGAGATCGCGCGATTGATCGAGGCAATGGGTGGCAATCCCGTCTCGGCTTACGGACTCTGCCACCTCCGTGACTATGAGGCGACCGTTTTTTCACAGCTTTCGCACAACCGCCGCTTTGGCGAGCTTTACATTCGCGGGGAGTCCTTCGACTCGCTTGCCGAGGGCTACTATACGGCGGCGGCTCTGCACGAATTGGCAAAGACGCACGGAGTCGATCTTCCTATTTGCGAGGCGGTCTGGCGCGTGCTTTACGACGGATCGGATTTTGCCGCCGAGATGGACGCACTGTTCCGTCGCAGTATCAAAAAGGAGTTTTGAGGCGCGATGAAGATTTTTGACACGCACGCGCACTACTTCGACCGGCGCTTTGAGCGAGAGGTTGAGGGCGGGGCATCGGCGATCCTGTCGCAGATCATGAGAGATTCCGTTGAATATATCGTCAACGTGGGGACGAACTGCAAAAGCTCGCGCCGCGCCGTGCGGCAGGCGGCAGAATACGACGGGATGTACGCGGCGGTGGGGATCCACCCCGAGGATTGTCATTACCTTGCCGACGAGGATGCCGCCATGCGCGAGCTTCGCGAGATCCTCGGCGACGCGCAGAGCCGCGCGAGGGATAAGATCGTTGCGATTGGGGAAATCGGACTCGACTATCACTACGAAAATTACGGCGAGATCCCGATGGACAAGGAGAAGCAGGCGCGTTTTTTCGACGCGCAGATGGATCTGGCGCAGGAGCTGGGGCTTCCCGTGATCATTCACGATAGGGAAGCGCATGGCGATTGCTTTGAAACGGTTTTGCGTTACCCCAAGGTACACGGCGTCTTTCACAGCTACAGCGGCAGTGCCGAGATGGCGCGCGAGCTGGTGCGCCGCGGCTGGTATCTTTCCTTTTCGGGGACGCTGACCTTTAAAAACGCAAGCCGCGTGCGCGAGGCGGCGGCGGTCGTTCCGCGTGATCGACTTCTGATCGAGACCGATGCGCCATACCTCGCACCGCACCCGCACAGAGGGAAGATCAACCACTCGGGTCTTCTTGTCCATTCGCTCGAGACGTTGGCTGAGCTTTGGTCGTGTACGCCCGAGGAAGCCGCGCAACAGACCTTAGAGAATGCCAAATCACTCTTTTTTGCATAAAATTTGGTGAAAATAAACAAAAAATGCTGATATAATTCTACACGTCGTATCGAAAAAGTTCATCAAAGCTCTTGAAAATTCCTTTTTTGTATTGTATAATAATATAAAGTGGGTGATACTCCCTCTTTGATTAGGTCTTGTCAAAAACCGCAAGGAAACCGCGAGACCGCAAAAAATCGAATGAAAGGTACTCAAAAGGACTACTACAATGGCTAAGATTGAAACCAAGAACATCAGAAACGTTGCCCTGCTCGGGCACGGTGGATCGGGAAAGACCTCGCTTGCTGAGGCAATGCTGTTTATTACGGGCGAGACCGACCGTCTCGGCAATACCACGGCAGGAAACACGGTTTGTGACTACGACGCCGAGGAAGCCGCAAGAAAGATCTCGATCTCGGCGGCACTCGCACCCATGATGTGGAAGAACGTGAAGATCAACGTCATTGATACCCCCGGTTATCTCGATTTTTCGGGCGAGGTTCTGCAGGCAATGCGCGTTGCGGACAGTGCCGTGATCGTGGTGGACGGCAAGGCGGGTATCGAGGTGGGTACCGAGCTGGCTTGGGACTATGCCGAGGCGGCAGGGTTGCCCCGTGCGTTCTTCATTAATAAATTCGACGATAACGAGGCGCGCTTCGGTCGCGTACTCGACGCATTACATACGACCTTTGGTAAGCACATCTGCCCTCTGACCATTCCGATGGTCAAGAACGGCGAGGTGGTTGGTGCCATCGACCTGATCGACGAGTCGGCGCACGTCTTTGACGCGAACGGACGCCATAGTATAGAAATCATTCCCGAGGAATCCATGGAGGCAGTGCAGAAATACCGCGACATGCTGATGGAAGCCGTGGCAAGCACCGACGAGGATCTGATGATGAAATACTTTGAGGGCGAGGAGATCACCCATATGGAAGCGATCAACGCCGTTCACGAGGGTATCATTCACGGATCGATCGTCCCCGTATTCTGCGGCGCGGCGACCAAGCTTTGGGGCGTTTGGACGATGCTCGATAAGATCACCGAATCCTTCCCGCGTCATACCGCAAAGAAGAATGAGACTCTGACCGACGGCTCCGAGATGGAGATCGTTCCCGAGGGCGAGCCCGCGATCTTCGTTTTCAAGACGGTCGCCGATCCCTTCGTTGGTAAAATGTCCTTCTTCAAGGTCATGAACGGTACGGTCAAGCGCGACCTGCTCCTGCGCAACAATACCACGGGAGATAGCGAAAAGCTTTCGCACATCTACGTGATGAAGGGCAAGAAGCAGACCGAGGTCGATGAGCTTGCCTGCGGTGACATCGGTATGGTGGCAAAGCTTTCGAGCACCAACACCAACGATACGCTGACCTGGAACAACAACTTCAGCTACAGCCACGTGGAATATCCCACGCCGTATCTCGTAAAGGTCATGATCCCCGTTTCCAAGGGCGACGAGGGTAAGATCTCGCAGAGCATTTCCAAGATGGTTGAGGAAGACTACACCATCCGCTTTGAGAACGACGCCGAGACCAAGCAGCTTCTGATCTACGGTCTTGGTGACATGCACCTGTCGGTTCTTTCGGCGAGACTGAAGAGCCGCTTCGGACTCAACGTCCGCTTTGACACTCCCAAGCTTGCTTACCGTGAGAAGATCACCAAGTCGGTCGACGTGGAAGGAAAGCACAAGAAGCAGAACGGCGGTTCGGGACAGTACGGACACGTCAAGATGCGCTTTGCGCCCGGCGAGGGAGAGGGCTTGACCTTTACCGTGTCGGTCGTTGGCGGAACCGTTCCCAAGAACTTCAACCCTGCGGTTGAAAAGGGTATTCAGGATTCGATGGTCAAGGGTGCATACGGATATCCGTTGGTCTGCCTTGCCGCCGATCTGTACGACGGCTCTTACCACGCCGTTGACTCCGACGAGCTTTCGTTCAAGACCGCCGCTTCCTTGGCGTATAAGAAGGCTTTGGAGATTGCCGCACCCGTACTGCTCGAGCCCGTTGGCGACCTGTTCATCACGGTTCCCGAGTCGCTGGTGGGCGACGTGATGGGCGACCTGAACAAGCGTCGCGGAAGCGTGATGGGCATGGAGCCTGCCGCAAAGAAGGGCTACACCGTGGTGCAGGCACTCGCGCCCAAGGCAGAGCTGATGGATTATCCGATCGTTCTGCGCGCCATGACGCAGGGACGCGGATCGTTTGAGTACAAGGTAACGGGCTACGATACCGTTCCCGCAAACATCACCGCAAAGGTCGTTGCCGAGAATAAGGAATAAAAAAGTGGGGAAATAACCCCGCATATATAAGAAAAAGCACCTATGATAACGCAGGAATGCGAGATCATAGGTGCTTTGGTGCTTTTACTCATAAAGGACAGTCGAGGACGCCTGTCCCTACAATTAAAATCGAAACGTCGCGTGCTGATTTTTTATTTTGCAATAGCTTTTTATTTGCGGACACAATGGTTACCCATACAAAAGATTACCATTTCAAAAAAGCCATATTAAAAAAAGAAATTTGAGAAATTTTTATTTTGCTGTTTACAATCGGTGCTTTTTGTGGTATAATAAACCTGCGACACAATTTAATATATCCATATTGGTATCAGTGTACATTTTTTACCTTGGTAAAAATGTATGCTCCCTTTTTGTACACTTATCAATATGGTGTAAAAAAGTTAAATTGTGTCGCAGCAAATGGAGCTACACATTTTTCGTGCGTAGCTTCGGCTGCGCACTTTTTATTTTGGAGTGGGTTTATGATCATCACGTTTTGCGGACACGCCCAATACACGGAAACGAGGGAGGATGAACAAAAGCTGCTGTCTCTTTTTGCAGTGCTTGTCGGAGACCGTCACACCGAGCTTTATCTTGGCGGTTACGGGTCCTTTGATGCCTTCGCGCGGAAATGCGGCAGGAAATATCAGACGGCACACCCAAACACAAGGCTGGTCTTCGTTACCCCTTATATCACTGCAAGCTATCAAAAGACTCATTTAAATTACGACAAAAGTCTGTACGATGAAATTCTTTACCCGCACTTGGAAGAAAAGCCTTTGAGGTTTGCGATCTCATACCGCAACAGGTGGATGGTAGAGCAAGCTGACTATGTCATCGCATGCGTCACCCACGAATGGGGCGGTGCCTATAAAACCTATCAATACGCGAAACGAAAGCAAAAACAGATTTTTAATATTGCTCAAAAAGAAAATTAGCAATTCGGGTTTCTCTCAACCCAAGCGACCGATTCTTGATTTTTACGACTCAACACACAATGCTTAAAAACATATCAAACTTGTAGGGACAGGCGTCCTCGACTGTCCGTTGTAAGGATTATAGCCGCATAGAATGGCTATCGTCGCTCATAACGGACAGAGGACGCCTGTGCCTACAGGTTTGAGAAAATTTCAAGCAGGGTGCGGTATTCCTTGGCAAAGCAACATTCTTGGAGTTTTCAGGGTCTCGGTGGTCCCTGAAAACTTGCGGCAGTACCTTTCCGTCTGTCCGCACTCCCCAATCATGCCCTAAACAAAAGATCGAGGCAGAAACTGCCCCGATTAGTCTATCCTATAATTGGTTTAAAAGTTCTTGAAGGGGGTTGGGGAAACTTCTTCCAAGAAGTTTCCCCAAGAAAAAACGCGTCCCCAAGAAAAAACGCATCCCCAAGAAAAGTGGGAACAAACGCGATAGCGGTCAATCCTCGCGTTTGCGAAGCATCACAAGAGACGCGATCGCGCAAAGAAGGAGCGTTCCTGAGCCGACGATCGAGATGCTGCAGCCAAATGGATTTCCCGAAACAGAGCCACCGCCCGAGCCGCTCGGTGGGTTGCTCTGCGTCGGCTTTTTCGTATCGGTGTCGGTGTCGGTATTGGCATTGTCATTGTCATTGTCATTGTCATTGTCATCGTTGCCGTTTTGATCGTTCTTGTCAGACGGATCGGTGTCGTCGTCCTCGTCGGAAGGATCACTCTCGTCAGGCTGCTTTTCGAGCTTGGGGATCGTTTCCTCGTCTACAAATCCGCAGGGGCAGGTGCGTTCCTTTTTGCCGTCCTCGTCATCGGTTGCGGGCTTGGTCTCGGTCCACGCGCCGAAATCGTGATCCTCATATTGCGGCTCGCCACAGTCGCAAAGCATTTTGTGCTGTGCCTCGTTGTGTTGCTCTGCCGCGCCGAATTCATGTGCGTGCGCGACCGTGAAGGTGTATTCTGCCGAGTAGTCACAGCCCGCCTCGCGATAGGTTCCAAGAAAACGGTAGGTCGCGGTCTTGTTGGGGAGCGTTGCCGTGCGCGTGCCGTCGGCGTTGACGGTCAGGACGATATCGGTGTCGTCGCAGGTCAGCGTCAGATTTTCGAGATCGGTCACACCGTTCGGAACGATGGTGATCACACCGCCGCCCGCAGGGATCTCCGTGATGGTCTCGTCTCCCATTTTAAAGGAAAGTGAAAAATCGGTGGGAACGTAGGTGAACTCGGAGAGGACGGGATAGAGGAAGACGCGCGTTTGCCCCGAGGACATTACAAGTCCGCTTGCGGCATGCTCCCGATCCATCACGTCACGACCGACGAGGAAATAATCCTCGGATCTTGTGCCGTCGTTCCACGTGACGTCCATGGCGTACCAATAGCCGTTTTCAAGACGCACGTAGCTCCACATATGGTTCTCACCGTTTCCGACGCCGCCCACGAGAACGCAGGGAATCCCAAGCTCGTCGCAGATCAGCTTCAAGGCGCGCGCGTAGCCCTCGCAAACAGGCTTCAGACCGCTGCCCGTATCGTTTTCCGAGGTCAGCTGATCCAGCGCGCTCAATGCCGTCCAAGGGTAGCGCAGGGGATAGTCGCCCTCTGCCGCCGTGGTGTTGTAATCGTTGTATTTGCAGAGCTGGTCGTTCACGTACTGCAATTGCTCGTAGCGGTTTTGTCCGCTTGTCTTGGCTTCGGCTGCAAGCTGCTTGACCGCCGCCGTCAGCGTGGCAATATCCTCGCTCAGATCGCGGTCGGTCGCGTCAAGCCCGTCCCAATCCGCGCCGAGCGGGAGTGTGACCTCAAGCGAGAGGGTGTAGGTCTTGCCAACCTCAAAGGAGAAGCTTCCGCTTACGCGCACGCCGTCAACGAGGCAGACGGTAGCCGTTCGGAAGCCGTTTGTCCAGAATAGATCCGAACGGTCGCGGTTGATCGCGGCGGCGGCATCGGCGTTGTACTGCGCGACGTCATGCAGTCGCTGCTGCTCCTCAACAAACTCATCGACAAGTGCGTTGTATTCCTCTTGCGTAGGGGATTGGGGGATCGTGATCGAAAAGGGCGTGCCAACCGTGATCGGCTTGCCTTCCATGAGGCATTGGCGATTGCTCTGATCGGTCACCGCGTCGTAGATCGCCTTGCCGCCCTCGGTCAGCTGACTGTAAAAGAATTTCGCGGCGGGGTATGGCTCGGTGGTTTCGGTGGCGTCGCTTGCGGCGTAGGCTTGGACGGGGGTGACGGTATAAGAAATCGGCTCAAGCGTCGCCGCCGTCATCGGCTCTGCCGTGGGAAGGAGCGACAGTGAACACACCAACAGGTATGTAAAAATCGCGAAAATAACTCTTTTTTTCATCAAAAATCTCCTTTCGGTGGTTCTATGGGAAAATCTTATTAAAAACAGGGTTTGTCAAATAGCATAAATTTGACACTCCACTTTTTCTTTGCGAGAAGGAGGCGCAAAGAAAAAGTTCGCAAAAAGAAACGCCCAAAGAGGAGTTTCGCCCTCTGCGGAGGGCGAGGAGGGCTACGCGCCCTCCACTGCGCAAACTTTTAAAAAAGCTTGACCAAAACTTTTATCGCACGTGTTTTTGCGAACATATTCGTAGCCATACAGCTTTCTGTACCTCACTCCTGCTTTTTCATCAAATTCAAGACCTCGTAAATGCCGCGAATGGGAATGATCCTGATGTTGGTGCATTCAAGCGGTCGCTTTTCGACGTTCCGATAGGGAACGATCGCGGTGGTAAAGCCAAGACGCGCGGCTTCCTTCACACGTTGCTCGAGATTTGCCACGGCGCGGCACTCGCCCGCAAGTCCAAGCTCACCAATGGCGATCAGATCGTCGGGGATCACGCGGTCGGTGACCGACGAGATCAGAGCCATCGCAAGCGAGACGTCGGCGGCAGGCTCGTCCAAACGTAAGCCCCCGATGACGTTAAGATAAACGTCGTTCTGATAGAATTTTAAGCCGAGACGCTTTTCCAAGACGGCGATGATCAGGCACATACGGTTGTAGTCGATGCCGTTGGTGGTGCGGCGCGGAGCGGGGAAGGCGGTGGGGGTGACCAGAGCCTGAATCTCGGCAATGATGGGACGGGTACCCTCCATGGTACAAACGGCACAGTTGCCCGAAATGTTTTTCGGTCGTCCCGCAAGAAGCATTTCCGAGGGGTTTTCCAC
>JAZRIE010000276.1:0-1912 GCA_045645105.1 Eubacteriales bacterium
TTTCTTTTCCCGTTCCTTGATGCGCTGACGAAGGGCGAGAAGCTCGTCCATCATTTCGTCTTGCATTACGTTGTTTTGATTTTTTTCTGTCATTTTCGCAAGGATATCCTTTCTGACGTCTTAAACCGACAAATCCTGCCCTCAATTACGAGGGCTTTCTATAGGCAACCCCGCACAAATCCGCGACAGCACACTTGCTTGCATAAAATCCGTCATACTGCACAAATCTCATTGGAAATAGGTCAACTATTGCCTGCTTCAATTTGGTTTGTTTGACGAATTTTCTGACGGCGCAATTGCGCCATCAGAATTGTGCGGTATTGCCTATATAACAGTATAACATATTTTGGAATGACCGTCAAGCACTTTTTAATAACTTTCCCAAGGAAAAAGTTTTTGTCGAATGCCTCTTTATTTTGTATGGAATTGACAAATGATCCTGAATTTCCCAACAAAAGAATTGAAAATGCAGATGCGAGGTGCAAGCGATCGAAAGTCTTCAAAAAAATCAAAAAAATTTTAAAAAATTTTCAAAAACCCCTTGCACAATCTTGATTATTATAGTATAATATATACACAAGTGGTGCAAAGTGGTGCGTTTTCCCTAAAAGTGGGGCAAAAATCGGCACTTTGACACTCAAAAACCTAAAAGAGGAGGTAACGAACGTGTTTGGCGGCGAGTACAGACATACTCTGGATACGAAAAACAGAATATTCATTCCCGCGAAGCTGCGCGAGGAATTGGGTGAGACCTTTGTGGTAGCCAAGGACGTTCGCGAAAAGTGCCTCAAGGTTTATTCCCTCAAGGGTTGGGAAGACTACATCGCCCCCCTTCGGGCGCAAAAGAGAAAGCTGTCCGAGCGTATCATTCGTTTTCTTCACTCGTCGCTCGTGCAGGTCACGCCCGACAGTCAGGGCAGAATCGTTCTGCCGCCCGATCTTGTGGAGCACGCCGAGATGGTGCGTGACGCCGTGGTCGTAGGCTGCTGCGATTACGCCGAGATCTGGGCTGAGGAAAAATACGCGGCTCTCAAGGCAGAGGAGGATATTTCCGAAATGCTTGAGGAGCTCGAGGAATTGGGACTGTAAGCTCCCATGACAAAAAAGCGGGCGAGGAGGACGACCGAATATGGAAGAAACGATTCAATTTTCTCACCGTCCCGTGATGTTGGACGAGTGCATGGAGGGGCTTGCCATTCGCCTCGACGGAATTTACGTTGACGGAACCGCAGGCGGCGCGGGACACAGCAGTGCCATTGCCGCAAGCCTTGGTGAGGGCGGCAGACTGATTGCACTCGATCAGGACGAGACCGCTGTTGCGGTGGCGACCGAGCGTCTTTCAGTATTCGGCAGACGCGCGCAGGTCGTGCGCAGTAATTTCTGCGAGGTCGCGACGGTCATGGAGATGCTGGGGATCGATCGGATCGACGGTATGCTCATGGATCTTGGTGTGTCGTCTTATCAGCTTGACACCGCCGAGCGCGGCTTTTCCTACCAAGCCGACGCCCCTTTGGATATGCGAATGGATATTCGCAATCCGCTTACCGCAAAAAGAGTTGTGAATGAATACAGTGAGGAGGATCTGAGAAGAATCCTCTTTGAATACGGAGAGGAGCGCTTCTCCTCTCGCATAGCATCGAATATTATCCGCGAAAGGGAACGAGCACCGATCGAGACCACAGGGGAACTGGTTGAGATCATCAAACGCTCGATCCCTTCCGCACAAAGAGACGGCGGACATCATCCGGCAAAGCGTTCGTTTCAGGCATTGCGCATTGAGGTAAACGCCGAGCTGGATGTGATCGCACCCGCGATCCGTTCCGCCGTTCGTCTCCTGAAATCGGGCGGTCGTATTGCGATCATCACCTTCCATTCCTTGGAGGATCGGATCGTCAAGCAGACCTTTGCGTCT
>JAZRIE010000277.1:0-2696 GCA_045645105.1 Eubacteriales bacterium
AGTTTTTTCTGCAAAACGGGAAAATTTGTTTTTTTCACCTCTAAAAAATATTCGCAAAGGTATTGCATTTTTTTCTGATTTTTGTTATAATAAGGTGTGAGATTTTAGTGTGTCCCAATTCGTATAAAACGGAGGAAAAAACAATGCAAGCTATCAAACGTCCCGAAAGCATGGAACGTATCACAACAGTAGAGCTGGCAAACGCTTTTATCGACGAGCAGGTTCGCGAGGTTCGCGAGCAGGTCGGCGATAAAAAGGTGCTGCTGGCACTTTCAGGAGGAGTGGACTCGTCTGTCGTTGCCGCACTGCTCATCAAGGCGATCGGCAAGCAGCTGGTCAGCGTACACGTCAACCACGGTCTGATGAGAAAGGGGGAGAGCGAGCAGGTTATTGAGGTCTTCCGCAACCAGCTCGACGCAAACCTGATCTACGTAGACGCGACCGACCGCTTCCTTGATCTCTTGGCAGGCGTAGCTGAGCCCGAAAAGAAGAGAAAGATCATCGGCGGTGAATTTATCAAGGTGTTCGACGAGGAAGCCGCAAAGCTGGAGGGCATCTCCTTCTTGGCGCAGGGAACGATCTATCCCGACATTCTCGAGAGCGACGGCGTCAAGGCACACCACAACGTGGGAGGGCTTCCCGAGGATATGAAGATGGAGCTGGTCGAGCCCATTAAGCTGTTGTATAAGGACGAGGTCCGTATGGTCGGAAAGGCACTTGGACTTCCCGACAATATGGTATTCCGTCAGCCGTTCCCCGGTCCCGGACTCGGTGTTCGTTGCCTGGGCGCGATCACGCGCGACCGCCTGCACGCACTGCGCGAGGCAGATGCGATCCTGCGCGAGGAATTTGACAAGAGCGGTCTTGCGGGCAAGGTATGGCAGTACTTTATCGCCGTTCCCGACTTCAAGAGCGTTGGCGTGAGAAACGACAAGAGATATGAGGGCTGGCCCGCGATCATTCGCGCCGTCAATACCGTGGACGCCATGAGCGCGACCATTGAGGAGATCCCTTACGCTCTGCTTCACCACATCACCGCACGTATTACCGCTGAGGTGGAGGGTATCAACCGCGTATTGCTTGATCTCACTCCGAAGCCCATCGGGACGATCGAGTGGGAATGATGGGTGTCAATTATTTCGCATGAAAAGGAGATTCACCTATGGAAATCGAACAAAAAATCAAATCGTGGGTAGACGAAAATCGGGATGCCCTGATTGAGGAACTAAAGGAATTCTTGCGTATTCCCAGCCTTACGGGCTATGAGGGCGAGGCACAGAAATACGTGCAGGCGCAATACGAAAAGCTTGGCATGTCGGTTGACGTGTTCGAGCCGGATATTCGTGAGCTGTTCGAAAAATATCCCGACGTGGCACAGTTTCCCACCAGCTGGGAGCCCGAGCTTGACCTCGTGATCCCCACGACCGACATTTGCACCTACGAGCAGTGGTTGGAGTCGGGCTATGCTGAAAAGCTCAATTACAAGGGGCGTCCGAACGTAGTAGGCACGCTCAAGGGTGAGGGCGGCGGTCGATCGCTCATTTTGAACGGACACGTGGATACCGTCACCGTCGGTGACCGCAATAGCTGGAACTATGATCCCTTCGGCGCGGAGCAGGTAGGCACAAGGATCTACGCCCGCGGTTCGAGCGACATGAAGGGCGGACTTTTGGCATGCACCAAGGCGCTCGCGGCCCTGCAAGCGATCGGTGTCAAGCTTCGCGGCGACGTGATCTGTGAAAGCGTTGTCAACGAGGAGCATGCGGGCAACGGATCTCTTGCCTGCGTTTCCAGGGGCTATCGTGCGGATGCCGCCATCTGTACCGACGGCGGATTTTCGCTTCGAAATGAGACCGGCGGAGGAATTTATTGGCGAATTGAGGTTTCGGGCAGGGAAGCCCATACCGGCGGGCGTTGGCGCGGTAGACAGATGTACGGCGTGAGCGCCATTGAAAAGGCGGCACGCGTGATCAACTGTCTGTGTCAAATGGAAGAAGAAACCAATCGTGATGGTGTAAAGCTGTCTCTTGGCGTCGGTACGATCAACGGCGGCACCTACGCCACTGCAACTGCAGGTGCTTGCACCGTCAGCGGCGTAATCTATTTCTCTGCCGCAATGGGTGTTGGCGAGAGCGGCATCAAGGCGGTCAAGACGCTTTTGCGTGATGCCGTCGGAAGAGCGGCTGAGGGCGACGAATGGTTGTCCGAGCATCGTCCCGTGCTTTCCTTCCTGCATTACGACGACGCCTACGTTTATCCGAACGATTGTGAGTTGATCTCGGTCATGCATAAGGCGGGCGAGGATCTGCTGGGGAAAAATCTGGTGGCGGGACCGATGTCCGCTTGCGACGCAAGACACCTTGGCAATCGCGGCAATACCCCCTGTATCGTCTGCGGACCGGGTAGCGGTCCTGCTCATGCCGCCAACGAATTTATCGACACAGAGGTCTACCTTGAGTATATTAAATTCTTGGCTTACACCGTATATAAATGGTGCGGTTGATGCCATCGGCTAACCGATTTTCCATTGAGCTTGATTCAAAGCACCGCAAGGCTTTAGCGTGTTATCCTTAACGGAGAACACGCTAAAACTAAGTTTGCCCTTCGGGCAAGTGAAGTTATCTGCGATAGTGAAGTTCACTTCGTGAGTGAAGTTTCGCCTAACGGCGAAGTAATGGCAAACTTAACTTCACTGT
>JAZRIE010000278.1:0-6556 GCA_045645105.1 Eubacteriales bacterium
GATCGTTTGCGTTCACGGCGGTGCCGGACATGCCTATGCCGATTATGTTCTCGAGGCGGTTCGTCACGGCTACGCCGCCATTGCCTTTGATACCGAGGGATGCTACGCTACCGAGGGGATCGCGGCAACCGACGCCAACAAGGATCCCTTAGGGCACAAGGGAAAGGATCAATTCAGTACGGCGAAGGGCGCTGTCGAGGATCAGTGGATGTATCGCGTGATTTCAGATATCGCCTACGCCAACACGATTTTGCGAGCAGAGGAAGCGGTAGATACCGACAAGGTCGGTATCACGGGCATTTCGTGGGGCGGCTTGGCGACAACAATCGCCACCTGCTACGATTCGCGCTTTGCTTTCTCGGTCCCGATCTACCTGAGCGGCTATCTTAAAGACGAGGACAACTCAGCAGTATTTGCCATTCCGAGCTTTGGCGCGTTGGTATGGCAGGATCCTCAGGTGCTGGCATCTAACCGTGTTCCCACCCTCCTGATCAATAGCCATGGGGATAAGTTTGCAGATATCAATTCCACCATGCGTACCTACAATACCCTGCGCGAGAGCAACGAGCATACCTATCTTTTGATCAAGCCCGGGCTGCCGCACTCTCAGGAGGCGGGGGCGTCGGTGGCAGAGATCTATCGGTTTGGCGATTGGGTTTGTAGTGGCTACGCACAAAACGAAAAGGCAATGTTCACGACCGATCAATCGATTGCCAAGGAGCTTGGACGCACCTATAGCTTTGAACTGACAGTTCCAAAGGGCGTCGATGAGCCGACCGTTACGCTTGTATACGCGACGCGTGGGATCGTTTACGATGCAGAAGGTACGCTGAAAACCAGCATGAGCCGGAAAAAGCAGGATATGACCTTGCTACGTACCGAGGCAAACGGTGCAAGGGTCTATCGGGTGGACGTATCGATTTACGAGGACGTCTATCTGTATTATCTCTCATATCGCGGCACGTCGGCATACGACTCGGGCATTCCCGTTACCTATACCTATTCAAATTATCAAAGTGATTTCTACGGAAAGATATTTGGCTCGTCGGGGATCGTCGTCCTCGGAGACGGAAATATCAACCGCGACTGAATCATCAAAAAAGACACCGCCTTCCACGCAGGGAAGGCGGTGCTTTTTCGTTCCTGACGGGACTCAGATCAACAGCTTGTAGCGGTCGTCGATCGGTTCGCAGGCGGAGGGCAGGGTGCTGAGCAGAGTGGAGATCGCGTCGGTGTAAAGCGAGAAGAAGCGCTCGCTCATTTCCTCGTTTTCGTCCAATACCAGCATTGCTGCAAGATAATATTCGGCAGGTGTTACGAAGACCTCTGCCAGATCAAACGTGTGGTCGGGGTCAACGCAAGCCACGGGCAAGAAGGCGTGCTTGCTCATCTGATGCGCCACGCGGTACTGTCGGTCGATCGGCGCACACTGACCAAGGAAGGTTGCCAAAATATAGGTGGCACGTTCCTCGTAGTCAGTGGTATCTACGGCGCTGTCTACCTCGCAGATCAACCGCAGGGCATTTCCATAAATTTGACGGTAGGTCATAGTCTTATGCCCGATCAGTCGGCGATGGTCAGATTGAGCAGAACCATCTCCTCGGGATAGACCACCTTCGCGCCGTAGAGGTGCAGACCCTTCACGGCATCGGCAAAGCGAAGCTCGGGACGGTATGCGTCGATCTCAGAGAGCTGCTCGGCAAATGCGATCGCGCGCTTGGTACGGGCAATGCACTTGTGGATAATTCCGGTGTCGCCCTCCTCGCGGTAGATGTTGTTGGAAACGAAGATCTTGCATCCGCCGATGCTGCCGATACAGCCGTTCTCCAGCGCCTCACCGTTGTCGGTGGAAAGCATCACCTTTGCCTTCAGGATCAGCCCCGCGATCTCGGGGGATACCTCGATGACGATGTCGTTGGGGTCGGAGACGTTGTTGGAGAAGAGCTTGGTGCGTGCGTCGATCAGCGTATTGACGACGTTTTCAACGGTGACGTTGTCTACCGCAATACTCGAGCCTGCGCCCGAATACAGACGGTATACGAAAGCGTCTGCCGTGTCCGCAAGTGCGTTGGCGGCGTTCTTCATAGCAAGCTCCATGAGCTTGGGAGAGGACTGTGCGCGGTCGATGTCGTCGATCTGGAAATTGAAGCATTTTGCCTGATCGATCACAAGCTCGCGAACGTTGTCCGAAAGGACGGTGGGAAGCCCCATGTTTGCGTTCTTGGTGTAGTCGGAGACCGTAATGGGCTCAAGACCGCAGATCTTTACGGTGTTACCCTTTTCACGGATCTCGCCCTCGTAGTCACGGTTACAGTTTGCAACCGCAACGTACTTCTTGTCAAGTGCCTGATAAAGATTTTCACTCCAAACGGTAGAAATAAAGTTTTTGATAGCCATAGTGTAATAATTCCTTTCTTTTTTTAAAAATTATTTTTTTGTTTGTCAGCTCCATTTTTGCATGGACCGCATAATTTTTTGATAGTTGGCGCGCACCTCGGACTGTGACATGGCACGCACCTCGCCGGGGGTAAAATACTCGTTTTCGGTAGGCGTAACTGCGCCCGTTGAGCATTTTTCATTTTTTTTGTTTGTCGAGTCGGCAAGTGCCTCGGTATACGCTCGGCGACGTTCGGCAAGTGCGTAAGCGGCGGCGAGGGGAACACCCTGCTTGACGTCTCTCCAAACGTCGTCGGGGACAGAGGAGAGCGGCGTTTTGGGATAGAGTGTGTGGAATTCCGCACATTCGTCACCCATGCGGGAGAGGATTGCGTCCTTTTGCGCCATTTCGGCGCGAAGCTCTCTCAGTTCATCTCGCAGCTGCCGCAGTTGTTCCTCTGGAGCTGCCGCAAGAGGGGCAGCAGGATCAGAATCAGAATTCGGATCGGGATCCGTAGAAATTTCAGGATCAACGGGAGCGTCCGCTTCAAGCCCCTGAGGATCATTTTCAGAAGCTTGACCGTCAGATTCCCGATCTGCGACAGCCTCGTTCGCAAGGTCACCCTCGGCGGACGGCATTGCGTCATCTGCCGCTTCCGTACCTTCCGTCGGTATCGGATCGCATTCCGCTGTATCACACGGATCTGCATCGATTTTTTGAATATCATTTTCATTCATCTTTCAACTCTCCTTTCTTTTGAAGTGCTTTTTGCAGAGCCTCGCGGTTGCTGACCGTTCCCTCGGGCAGCAGCTCGGCGTATTGCTCTACGGAAAGGTGTCCGCCCTCAAGCAGCTTGTCAAGCAGCGTTACCGTGCTGGCGGGCGTGTAGTTGCCCACGGTGGCAACGGTTGCGTTTGCGCGCAAAAGCTCTTGGCGGAGCAGGTCGTAATCGGGTCGCTCGGCCCCCACGGTGTCTCCCGACCAGGTGACGAGGAAGCGTTCAGCGGGGCAGTAGGTGCAGAGCATGTCTGCCCAGATCGCCGCGAGCTCACCGATGCAACGGCAGAGGTGCGAGGTCACCCTTTGCAGAGCCAATTGCGAAGCCTGCTGAAGCACGAGGATCGCGCTGGTATTGTTCGCCTGCGCGTCACCCAGTGCCGCCTCGGTCGCGCCCATCATGCTCTTGGTGTTTTCGATGACGTTGTCGATCAGCTCGAGATAACCGTCCTGAAGAGTTCCCGTGCCAACGACCGACACCGCGTCGGAAACGTTCCCGCCACCAACTGCGGCGATCGCCTCGCCCACCTCGTTCGACCACTCGGGGATCCTTGACTTGTCGTAAACGACCTTCGAGAACGCCGTGTCGTACATGTGTTTCATGACCATCGCGTAGGCGGTGTTTACATACCGCTGATTGGCGATCATGTCGCTGATCGGCGCGTTTCCGTGGAAGCTTCCCTTGGCGGGATGCCAGTTGAAGTAGGCGACGGGATAATACCGAAGCCCCGTGCAAACACGCTTGAGCGTGACAAAGCGAGTCGATTTCTCAAAGACGACCTCACCATTCTCACGGTAGAAGCGAAGCAGATAGGTCGCTTTTTCGGCACCGCGAAGCTCAACCGAGGAGAGATCGGCGGCGCAGGATTCAGCCTCGTTGTCGCCAACGATCTTTTCGATCTCATTTCGGCTCAGCCCGCACTCCAAGGCTTCCCGACGGAGGGACGACACGGTGGATCGACCCGCGAGCAGGACGTATTCCTGCGACTGCAGATCGGTGCTGTTCACGTCGGCTACGAACAGATCGGTGTTTTCCAACAGATCGGTTCGGATATCTCCCATAAAGGGCTGACCGTCACGAATGCTTCCGTCCCACCAGCAGTAGAACACGCCGTCACCCGAGACTGCGGCATTCAGCAGTGCTTGATGAACGAGCTCCTTCATGCCGTTCCGTTTCCATCGGTAGGCGGCGTTGCGGTTGAGGATCGAGAGCCCCTCGCCCACACGGCGACGCAGATCCGAATGGTTGAGGAAGGGGAGACTTTCATCCGAGTAAGTGATGGAAATATCCCCGGGGATGACCGAGCATACGAGGTAATCGGTGATGCGTCGGATCAGATTGAATACGGGGCGCGGCAGCTCGCTTTCGGTCCCGTGCCATTGGTCTCCGCGGTAAAAGCGTTCGTTTCGGCGGACGGTCTCATACAGACCGATGCGCCTCTTGTAGTCCTTTCCCGCCTCGTAGAGCTGCCAGGCAGATGTGGTTTGAGTGTTCATAGATTTCCTTTCTTTCAAAGATTTGCGTATAGGGCAAGCCTATGGTATTTCGCACGCGTGCTTCCCGTGTCGGATACGTGGACGCGCAGGAAGCGGAAGCGACCGGATGCGGCGCGCAGGTCGATCAATTCAGGGGCGGTAGCGTCATTTGCGGTGATCATCTGTTCTTGCGAGCCCCTTTCGGTCTGAAGCGTGAGCTGTGTCAAGCCCCTTTCTATCGAAGAAATCGAGACGCGCAGGCTTCTTTTGGGATGCTCGGGCGAGGAAAACGACAGGTAGTCGGTTTCAAAGCAGGCTTGGATCGGCTTGCCACGGTCGGAGCAGAGGTCGTCGTCAAATACGAGCAACGAGTTGCCGTCAGCAAAGCCGCTCATGCCGTCGATCTTACAGAAGAAGTCGGCGTGGATCGCCTCAAAGCAATACCATTGCTTTCCCGCAAGACGAAGCACCCATACAAGACCGCGTGTATCGTCGGGATTGCGAAGCCATAGCTCCCCATGAACCGTGTCATGAAAGGCGATCGTGTGCCGTTGACCACAAAGCTCCTTGACCTCGGCAAGTCCCGCAGAAAGGTCCTTGATCGTAAATACGTCGGGCTCGGAGGCGGTTGATGCGATTTGCAGGATACCGCGCTCGTTGAGAATGATCGGATCACCCTCCGGTGCAAGATTTACTCCCTCAACACAGCACCCAAGCCCCTGCAATAGGGCGTATTCTGAGACCTGATCGCCTTCGGATGCAAAGGAAATTGACGATGCTCCCATAGGATGGAACGCCAGAACACGGTCGTGATTGCAGTAGAGTGAGGTGACGGGAGACTCGGGAGTCCCCACGGTTACCATTCCATCGCTTTTAAAGTAGAGTGGCGTTGCGTTAGGGTAATGTACCTTGCAGGAAAAGAGCATTTGAGTTGTCACGGTTGAGGCACAGAACAAGTAATGCTCCGTGGGCGAGCCGTAAAGGATCAGCCGCTCGCGGCCCTTGATCCGTTCGGCAAATGCGCGTGTGCATTGGAAAAGCATGTTCTGATCTTCACCCGTAGACTCCATCGTAAATGCGATCTCAACCGATGCGCCGACCGTAGGGATCGTCAGAATGTCTCCCGCGGCATTGAGGGAATAGTTGCTCACGGTTCGGTTGTCTACGCGTACTATGTCGATCGAGAGGGCGTAGAAGGGAAGATGAAACTCGGTAGCCCCCGTGGTGTTGGCAAAGTGAACACGGAGCTTGGGGGTCAGGAGATTCAGATCCTCATATGTGTCCCCATAATTGGACGGATGCCAATTGCGACCAAATAGAGGCACGTAGCCGTCGGTCTGCTTGAAGCGAAGCGAAACGTCGTCAAATACGTACACATAGCTACCGTCCAGCATAAAGAGATTGTCGGCGTAGGTGAAGAAGGAGACCGCACCCTCCGAGGTGGAAATGGCAGTGCTTCCCGTAGTGGTGCCGTTTACCATCAAAAAGACGAAATTTTTACAAACCGCAAAGGTTCGCATGCTACCGCCTACAGTCCCTTGCCAAAAGCCGCGAACAGGTTCGGGAAAGCCTGCATAGGTACGATAGCCGCAACGCTTTTCAAGAACGCCGTCCTCGCGAACGCGAAAATTGGAAACGGTGCGAAGTCGTCCCTCACTCAGAGATTTGGTTGCCGAAACGCCCTCAAAGCCGTCAAATATCTGCTTTGAAAAGGCGCGTTCGGGTTTGATGTTTGACATAGAATGTTTCCTTTCTTTTTAAATGGGCATCGCCGCACAGAGCAACGGCGAGCCAAAATAGGGGAAGCCAACTGTCGGATCGCACATCTCGGAGAAAAACGAAAGGACGTTCTCATAAGGCGATTGCAGGACGCTTTAAAACAGCGGGCTTTTCTTCTTGCTGAAAAAGTGGAAATTGGGGTGGGGG
>JAZRIE010000279.1:0-9022 GCA_045645105.1 Eubacteriales bacterium
AATAGGTGGGCGAGAGCGAGTAGTAGGGCAGACGGTAGTTCTCGGAGATCTTGCGCACGATATTTGCGGCAGCCTTCCAATCGGGCAGCTTTTCGCCAAGATACGCGTGGAAGACGGTACCCGAGGTGTAGAGGGTTTGCAGCTCGTCCTGAATGTCGAGTGCCGAGAAGACGTCCTCGGTGTAGCCGACGGGCAGGTGAGAGGAGTAGTAGGGAGTCTCACCGTCGGATGCGCAGACGATGTCGGGGTAACGCTTGCGGTCGTGCTTTGCAAGACGGAATGCGGTGGACTCTGCGGGAGTAGCCTCGAGGTTGTACAGGTCGCCGTACATTTCCTGATAGTCGGACAGACGCTCACGCATATGGTTGAGCACTTCCTTGGTAAACTCCTGCGTTTCCTTGGTGGTCATATCCTTCTTGAGCCAGCAAGCGTTCAGACCTGCCTCGTTCATACCGACAAGACCAATGGTGGAGAAGTGGTTGGCGAACGTGCCGAGGTAACGCTTGGTGTAGGGGTACAGACCCTCGTCAAGAAGCTTGGTGATGATGGTGCGCTTGATCTTGAGCGAGCGTGCAGAGATGTCCATCATGTGATCCACACGCTTGTAGAACTCTTCTTTTGTTTTGGAGAGATACGCAATTCTGGGCATATTGATGGTTACGACACCGACCGAACCCGTGCTCTCGCCGCTTCCGAAGAAGCCGCCCGACTTCTTGCGCAATTCACGCAGGTCGAGACGCAGACGGCAGCACATACTGCGCACGTCGGAGGGTTCCATGTCACTGTTGACGTAGTTGGAGAAGTAGGGCGTGCCGTACTTCGAGGTCATCTCAAAGAGCAACTTGTTGTTCTCGGTCTCGGACCAGTCAAAGTCGCGGGTGATCGAGTAGGTGGGGATCGGGTATTGGAAGCCGCGTCCGTTTGCGTCACCGTCGATCATGATCTCGATAAAGGCGCGGTTGATCATGTCCATTTCCTTCTTGCAATCGCCGTACTTGAAGTCCATGCGCTTGCCGCCTACGATGGCGTACTCGTCCTCAAGGTCGTGGGGGACGGTCCAGTCGAGGGTGATGTTGCTGAAGGGTGCTTGCGTACCCCAACGGCTGGGCGTGTTGACTCCGTAAACGAAGGACTCGATGCACTTCTTCACAGCGTCGTAGGAAAGGTTGTCGGTCTTTACGAAGGGAGCGAGATAGGTGTCGAAGGACGAGAACGCCTGCGCGCCTGCCCACTCGTTCTGCATGATACCGAGGAAGTTGACCATCTGGTTGCAGAGGGTTGCGAGGTGCTTGGCGGGAGCAGAGGTGATCTTACCGCCAACGCCGCCAAGACCCTCCTCGATCAGCTGCTTGAGCGACCAACCTGCGCAGTAGCCCGTGAGCATGGAGAGGTCGTGAATGTGGATGTCGGCATTTTTGTGCGCGCCCGAAATTTCGTCGTCGTAGATCTCGGAAAGCCAATAGTTTGCCGTGATCGCGCCCGAGTTGGAGAGAATCAGACCGCCGACCGAATAGGTCACGGTGGAGTTCTCCTTGACGCGCCAGTCAATGTTCTTGACGTACTGATCGACCAGCTCCTTGTAGTCGAGAATGGTGGACTTCATGTTACGGAGCTTTTCACGCTGACGGCGGTAGAGGATATACGCCTTTGCTACGTCTGCGTAGCCTGCCTGAACGAGGACGGTCTCAACGCTGTCCTGAATGTCCTCAACGGCAACCAGCCCGTCGGCAACCTTCGGCTCAAAGTCCGAGGTGACCTTCAGTGCCAGAAAGTCGATAATGTTATCATTGAATTGACGCTCACATGCTTCAAATGCCTGCTTAATTGCCTGCGAGATCTTGGAAATATCAAATTCCACGACCTTGCCGTCTCTTTTGTTTACACGATACATAGGTTTCTCCTTTTCTTTTTTTTTCGTTCTTTTTTGAAGTTAGACATTCGTAGGGGCGAGTGTCGGTCGTCGTCCGAGGTACGTGAAGGGATCGCGTATGACGGACGGGCAGGACGCTCGCCTCTCTTTGGGAAATGTGAAATTTGGGGTTAACCGTTCCCGCGCAGACGGGATAGGGGATTGTGCTTTTTGGCTGAGAGAAGGAGCTGCTCGCGCTCCGCTTCGGAAAATGCGGCACAGCCCGTGCCGAGCAGATTCCCCGAATCTACAAAGCCTTGAATGAAATAAGGGGATTTCGGTCCAATCAATTTTGCGATGGCTTCCATATCCGAAGGGGTGTGGATGCCCTTGACTGCGGTGGTGCGGAACTCGTGCGCAAGACCCGACGACTGTATCAAAGCGATGCTTTCTACAATCTTTTGCGTATCGATCTCGCATCCCACTGCAAGGGAGTAGCCTGCAAGTGAATTTTTGACGTCCATGGCTACGTAATCGACGGTTCCCGTGGCAAGTAGCTCGCGCAATCGCTCGGGCAGCATGCCGTTGGTGTCCAGCTTTACGAGGTATCCCATGGATTTCAGCCTTGCCGTAAACGCCGCCAGATCGGGCTGGAGCAACGGCTCTCCCCCTGTCACGCAAACGCCGTCCAACAGTCCCTTGCGTCTCGTGAGGTATTCTAACACCTCGGCTTCTTGGCTTGCCACCTCAAAAGGGGTGCGTACCAAGGATGCATTATGACAGAACGGACAGCGCAGATTGCATCCGCCCGTAAAGACGGTGCAAGCGGTTTTTTCGGGGTAATCCAGAAGGGATAGCTTTTGGTAGCCTTGAATGTTCATTTTTCAAATCCTCTTTTTTCGATGCTTATACAGTATACCACACTTTTTTTCACTTGTCAATACCTAAAACACAATATCTTGTGATTTTTTTGAAAAAATATTTCTATATGTTGTGTGTGGGTCAAAAAGCGAAAAACGACGCGGGACACGAAGGAAATGCAGATCAATAGCCTGTGCGACGCCTGCGCAATCGCCAAAGAGCCTTGCGGATCACGTCGGCGGGAAAGACCGAGAGGGAGAGGACTGCCGTCAAAAGAAGCTCTCGAAGCGTCAGGGGCGCGGTACGCAGGACGCTTCCGCCAAGGTAGGTAAAGCCGATCTGCACGATGAGAATGGTTGCCATGATCGCAAGGAAAACTGTGTTCTGCTTCAGCCCTGACAGCAGGTTGAGGCGATCGGTGCGCGCGTTGAAGCAGTTGAAGACCGACGAAAAAATGAACAGCGCGAAAAAAGCGGTCAGATGGTAGATGCGGTCGTCCGACGCGCGGAAGACAGACGAGACGGTCGGGGATTTGAGAAAGAACAGATAGAGCCCCACTGTAAATCCGCCAAGGAGCAGGATCTCGTTGACGATATAGCGGTTGAGGATCGGCTCGTCGCGTCGCTTCGGGTTTTCCCTCATGCAGTCGGGAAGAGCAGGCTCCCCCGCAAAGGCAAGACCGCCAAGGGTGTCCATGATGATGTTGATCCAAAGCATCTGCACCACGGTCACGGGCGAGTCGATGCCGAGGAAGGGGCAGATCATGGTTACCGCCACGGCGCAAAAGTTCATGGTCAGTTGAAGCGTGATGAATTTGCGAATGCTCTTGAAGATGTTGCGTCCGTACAGCACGGCGCGGGCAATCGAGGCGAGATTGTTATCCATTATTATAATATCCCCCGCGTCCTTTGCCACCTGTGTGCCGCTTCCCATCGAAAAGCCCACGTCGGCACGGCGGAGCGCGGGTGCGTCATTGATTCCGTCGCCCGTCATGCCCGTGACCATTTCCAGCTCCTGTGCAAGACGTACCAAGCGGCTCTTGTCGGTCGGGAGTGCGCGTGCGATCACGGCAATACGCGGGAGCAGCTCGCACACGCGGTGATCCGAGAGCTTTGCCAATTCGTCGCTCGTTAAGACGAGATCGTGATCGTGATTTAAAATCCCACAACACCGCGCCAGGTGCTGTGCCGTTTCCTTGCTGTCGCCCGTGATCATGACCACTTGAATGCCCGCATCCTGCAGGGTTGCCACCGATTGCGCCGCCTCGGCGCGGAGTGGGTCGGAAATCGTGACCACACCGACAAGTGTCAGCGTCCCGCGGATCGACTGCGCGTGAGAGGCTGCCGAGAGATTTTCCCGACTGACCGCTACGGCAAGCAGGCGTTCTCCCTTTGTAGCGTGCTCGCGGATTTGCTTTTCGATCTGCGTGCGTGAGAAAAAGCCGATGCTATCCCTACACATTCCGTCTCGAACGTAAGGGAAGAGCTTTTCGGGCGCGCCCATGATCAGCGTCATCGGCGTCCTTCCGCCAAGGCTGACGGCGGAGTATTTTCGGGCACTGTCAAACGGCAGACGCGAGAGTATGCGATAACCGCTTGGTGCGGGGAAGGGCAGGACGGCATTGAGCAGCGCGCGCTCGGTGGCACTGCCACCCAATGCCTGCTCGTTTCCATCGGTGTCGTAGCCAACGGCGGCGTCGTTGCCAAAGCGGAATGCGAGGGCAAGACAGAGCGAGGAAAGCCCTCCGTCACGCATTTGCTGTGGGAAAGGACGTGTGTCGCCGTCTGCGCCAAGAAATCCAGAGACCTTCATATGTCCCTCGGTCAGGGTGCCTGTTTTGTCGGTGAACAAAATGTTCATGCTTCCCGCCGCTTCCAGACCCACGGGCTTGCGCACCAGCACTTGATCGCGTACCATTTTCTTGACGTTTGAGGAAAGCACCACGGCGATCATCATCGGAAGTCCCTCGGGGACGGCAACCACCAAGACCGTGAGTGCCAACGTAAAGGCGTGAAGCAGGTGCGAAAGGAGATAGCCGAGATTGGTCAGCTTCATGGCGATCAGCGCGGGGTTCATACCGCTATCCAGCACAAAGGCGTTCAAAAGATAGGCGAAAGCGACCAGAACCGCGGCAACGTATCCAAGTCGGCTGACCTGCTTGGCAAGTCTGCCAAGACGGAGCTTCAGAGGGCTTGGGCGTGGCTCTATTTGGATTTCCCGTGAGATCTGACCGAGAAAGGTAGCGTCGCCGACTGCCGTGATCTCCATCTCGCCGCCCCCCGACGTTACGGTACAGCCGCGAAGGAGTGCGTTGGGTGCCGATGGATCAGCACTGCGTGACGCGTCGGGATGCTTGCGGATCTCGCGGTTTTCTCCCGTCATGGCAGATTGATCGCTTCGAAGCTCACCCGACAGCAAAAAGCCGTCGGCAGGGATCAGTTCACCCGCCGAGAGCGGAACGATATCTCCCACCACCAATTCCGAGATCGGACACTCGCAGATCACACCGTTTCGAAGGACACGGCAGGTCACGCGTGCGCTTTCCTCGGAGAGCCTTGCAAAGGCGCGGGCTGATCCTCGTTCCGATAGGGTAGAGATCAGCGAGGCAAGCAGGACCGCAGCGGCAATTCCCGCGGTCTCTACCCAATCGCGATTGCCAAGTACGAGCATCAGGATCAGCTTGACCGCCATTGCTCCAAGCAGAATGCGAATGACGGGATCGTTCAGATTGGACAAAAGATGTAAAAAAAAGCCCTTTTGCTTGCGTTGTGTCAAAACGTTTTTTCCATGCAGGCGACGCGACTCTGCAACCTGATCGTCGGAGAGCCCAATTGACGCGACAGTTGATTTTGTGGGAGCATTGATCATTGTTTTTTTCTCCGTTCCGTGTTTTTCTTATCTACTATATGAAGAGAAAAAAAGAAAAATGATTTGAAAAAGGTTAGGAAAGCACACTTTTTTACCGAAAAAACAAAAAGTTGTCAAAAAAGTTCCAAAGGCTTCTTGAAATGAGGATGGGTTTATGCTATAATATTTCCGAAAGAAACGGCATGACGTGCCAAACGGAAGGATGAGGACGCCTTATGAGCATCAGAATTGGTATTTACGGATATGGAAATTTGGGAAAGGGGATCGAGAATGCGATCCGTCAGAATCCCGACATGGATTTGGTGGCGGTATTTACGAGACGTGACCCCGCATCCTTGAGAATCGGAACCGACGGCGTTGACGTCGTTCGTGCAACGGACGTAGAAAAGTATGTGGGGAAGATCGACGTCATGATCCTGTGCGGCGGAAGTGCGACTGACCTGCCCGTGCAGATGCCGATGCTTGCGCACTCCTTCACGGTTGTGGATAGCTTCGACACACACGCAAGAATTCCCGAGCATTTTGCCAACGTCGATGCCGCGGCGCGTGAGGGAGGAAACGTTGCTATGATCTCAGTGGGCTGGGACCCCGGTATGTTTTCCCTGAACCGCTTGTATGCGGGCGCGATCCTGCCCGACGGCGAGGACTATACCTTTTGGGGCAAGGGTGTCAGTCAAGGACATTCGGACGCCATTCGTCGCGTTGAGGGCGTGTTGGATGCCAAGCAATACACCATTCCCGTTCAACAGGCGCTTGACGAGGTGAGAAGCGGATCAGCTCCCGTCTTGACCACACGGCAAAAGCATACCCGCGAGTGCTTCGTGGTTGCAGAGGATGGCGCGGATCTTGCAAGAATCGAAAAAGAGATCAAGGAGATGCCCAACTATTTTGCCGACTACGATACGACCGTTCATTTTATTACCATGGAGGAGCTACGCCGCGACCACGCGGGGATTCCGCACGGCGGCTTTGTGATCCGTAGCGGCAGAACGGGAGCATCGCTCGAAAACCGCCATGTGATCGAATACAGCCTCAAGCTCGATTCCAACCCTGAATTTACCGCGTCGGTGATCGTTGCATACGCGCGAGCCGCCTACAGAATGAAGAAAGAGGGCTTCGTTGGCTGCAAGACTGTGTTTGACATTCCGCCAAGCTATCTTTCCCCCAAGACCTCGGAGGAGCTGATCGCAACGCTCCTGTAATCATAAACGAAAGCCCAACTGCGTCGTGGCGGTTGGGCTTCATTTTTCATCAATCTATACAAAATCAGAGGCTTGTTGTGCTTGTCTGTAACGGCAGAACGGAAAATTTCAAAAAAAATGAATGAATTTGCAAAAAAACTGTTGACAAAATGCAATTTTTGTAATATAATAATTTCACTTATTAACACAAAATGTCAAAAACTATGAAAAATAAAACGAAATGTGAAATTTTTCATTTTTTGACTTGCAAAAATAATTTAATTTGGAGGACTGAATTATGAGCATCAAAAATGCATATCTGGCAAAGGTTATGGAGGACGTAAAGCTCCGCAATCCCGGTGAGACCGAGTTTCATCAGGCGGTCAGCGAGGTGCTGGAGTCCTTGGAGCCCGTGGTAGAAAGAAGACCCGAGCTGATCGAAAAGGGCGTGATCGATCTGATGGTCGAGCCTGAGCGTATCATTAAGTTCCGCGTTCCGTGGGTGGACGATGCGGGCAACGTGCAGGTCAATCGCGGCTACCGTATTCAGTTCAACAGTGCGATCGGTCCTTACAAGGGCGGACTGCGTTTTCATCCCTCGGTCACCGAGAGCGTGATCAAGTTCCTCGGCTTTGAGCAGACCTTTAAGAACTCTCTGACCGGCTTGCCCATGGGCGGCGGTAAGGGTGGCTCGGACTTCGACCCCAAGGGCAAATCCGACGCTGAGGTTATGCGCTTCTGTCAAAGCTTTATGACCGAGCTTGCAAAGCATATTGGTGCGGATACCGACGTCCCCGCGGGAGACATTGGAGTCGGTGCGCGTGAGATCGGATACCTGTTCGGTCAGTATAAGAGACTGCGCAACGAGTTTACGGGTGTCCTTACGGGTAAGGGACGCTCTTACGGCGGCTCGCTCATTCGTCCCGAGGCAACCGGCTATGGCGCAGTCTACTACACGGTAGAAATGCTCAAATCCTTTGGCGAGGACGTCAAGGGTAAGACCTTTGCGGTATCGGGCTTCGGTAACGTGGCTTGGGGTACGGTACAAAAGGTTACCGAGCTTGGCGGTAAGGTCGTTACGATCTCGGGCCCCGATGGATACATCTACGATAAGGACGGTGTTTGCACCGAGGAAAAGATCAACTACCTTTTGGAGATGCGCGCATCCTGCCGCAACCGCGTAGAGGACTATGCCGATAAATTTGGCGTACCCTTCTTTGCAGGCAAAAAGCCTTGGGGCGAGAAGGTTGACGTGATCATGCCCTGCGCGACGCAGAATGAGGTGGTTCTTGAGGACGCAAAGCAGATCGTTGCAAACGGAGTAAAATACTACGTTGAGGTCTCCAATATGCCCACCACCAACGAGGCGGTCGCATATTTGAAGGCAAACGGTGTGGTGGTTGCACCCTCGAAGGCTGTCAACGCGGGTGGCGTTTCGGTATCGGGCTTGGAAATGTCTCAGAACTCCATGCGCTACAGCTGGACATCCGAGGAGGTTGATGAGAAGCTGCACGCGATCATGAAGGATATCTACGAGAGATCGGTAGAAGCCGCAAAGGAATACGGCATGGAGGGCGACTTGGTTGCAGGTGCCAACATTGCAGGCTTCCTCAAGGTTGCCGACGCAATGCTCGCTTACGGTGTGGTATAAGAAAACATATAGAACATAAAATGAGGACGGCTTCCATATGGATGCCGTCCTCATCTTTTTGCAAAAAAAATTGATCAAAAATCACAAGTAACGATTGACAGCCGCGCGTTTTTAGGGTATAATATTGGTGGGGTAAGATCGGAAGCCGATTTTGACCTCGCGAATACAAGAAAGGAAGACAAAACAATGGTAATTACGAAGAAATCCATAATTGGTGAGATCCTTGATTACGAGCCCGAAACGGCACAGTTCTTCTTTGCCATCGGTATGCATTGCCTTGGCTGCCCCGCATCTCGCGGAGAGTCTGTTGAGGATGCTTGCGCCGTTCACGGCACAGATGCTGACGCGCTGATCGAAACGATCAACAAATTCCTGGCATCCAAGAAGGCATAATCGAACGTTTCAACAAAACAACCTGTCGTGTTCCCGCGCCCTTGAGGATCGGCATCACACGGGAAAAATGAGAGATGGGGGAGAGCAAAGCACTCATACGGAGTCTTTCTCTCCCTTTGTCGCTATGAGAAAAAGGAGAACCGTTTTGCAGCATTTTATCACACCCGATAGCCGCCTTTTGAGTGCCGTGCCGTATCTGACGCGCGGCGGCAGAGTGGC
>JAZRIE010000280.1:0-2087 GCA_045645105.1 Eubacteriales bacterium
TGAGAACGCCGAGATTACCAATTCCTCGATCACCGCAGGTTGCAAGATCTACGGAACGGTGCGCAACAGCGTGTTGGGCTCAAACGTGGTCGTCGAGGCGGGCGCGCTTGTCGAGGATAGCGTCATCATGAACAACGTAACCGTCAAGGCAGGCGCTACGGTGCGCTATTCGATCCTTGATGCAAACGCGACTGTAAGCGAAAACGCAACGGTGGGTGAGTACCGCCTGACCGCATCCGAGGTTGCGGTGGTCGGTGCCGACGTAGTAGTTCCCGCAGGCGAGAAGATCGCCGCAGGTGCTATGATTTCCGAAATGTAAGGGAGGATACCGAAATGACTGCAGCAGGCTTGATCTTTTCCAATATTCACGATCAATGTATTCCCGAAATGACGCGCATCCGCACCATGGCGAGTATTCCGTTCGGATGCCGCTACCGCTTGATCGACTTTGCGCTTTCCAATATGGTCAACTCGGATATTACCAACGTGGGCGTGATCACGCACTACAACTACCAGTCGCTGATGGACCACGTCGGGAACGGCAAGGACTGGGATCTGGCGCGTCGTTCGGGCGGTATCAAAATTCTGCCCCCCTTCTTTGCGGCTTACGAGAACGCGAGCGCGGGCAAGATCTATGAAAACCGACTTGAGGCTCTGATGGGCGCGGTGAGCTTTATCAACCGTTGCGGAGCCGACTATATCGTCCTTTCCGACTGTGATACGATTCTGAACATCGATCTTTCCAAGGTGCTGGAGGATCACGTGGAGTCGGGAGCTTATATGACGATCGTCACCAAAAAACTGAAGAGCGGCAAAAAATACCGCTTTGAAAATCCCGTCAGTGTCCTGAAGGTGGACGAGGAGGGTCGCATTACCGATCTGGAGGACCGCCGCCCCGAAAAGGGAGGCGTGATCATCACTACCAATATTATGGTTCTGAAGCGCACGGATCTGCAGGAGATCGTCGCGGAGGCGATTGCGCGCGGACAAAAGAGCTTTCACAAGGATGTGATCGCCAAGAACCTCAAAAAGAAAGTGATCCGCTCCTATCCGTTCGAGGGCTGGTACGAGCAGGTCTCGTCGATGGAAAGCTATTTCCAATGCTCGATGGATATGCTCAACGAGGATGCCCGCCGCGATTTGTTCTACAACACTGAGCGGCAGATCTATACCAAGATCCGCAACAGCGCGCCCGCGAAGTATGCAAAGGGGGCAAAGGTTAAAAACAGCCTGATCGCCGACGGCTGCGTGATCGAGGGTACGGTCGAGAACAGTATTCTGTTCCGTAACGTGCATGTAGGCAAGGGAACTGTGGTCAAAAACTGTATTCTTTTGCAGGATACCTACGTAGGCGTCAATGCACAACTCAATTGTGTGGTTACCGACAAGAACGTGGTGATCAAGGACGACCGCATGCTTTCGGGTCACGAGACGAGACCCTACTTTATCGGAAAGGGCGAAACGGTATAAGTCGCGTTTTCCGAGACGAAAGGAAATAAATCTGGAATGAAAAAGATATTATTTGCGGGGGCTGAGGCAATGCCCTTTGCCGCCACGGGCGGACTTGGCGATGTATTGGGATCGCTTCCCGCGTCGCTTGCCGCAACGGGCGAGGCGGACGTGCGTGTCGCATTGCCGCTGTACGCCGCCGTATCCGATGCATGGCGCAGTAAAATGAAGCAGGAAGCCGTGTTTTACGTCAAGCTGGCTTGGCGTGAGCAATATTGCGGCGTGTTCAGTCTGCGCCGCGGCGGCGTGACCTACTATTTTATTGATAACGAATACTATTTTAAGAGGCCCGCTCTGTACGGCTTTTACGACGACGGTGAACGCTACGCCTTTTACTGCATGGCGGTGATGGAGCTGATGACGCGTCTGGATTTCTTCCCCGACGTGCTTCACGCGCACGATTGGCAGGCGGCACTTACCGTGGTGTATCTCAACTGCCTCTACCGACAAAGACGAGGTTACGGCGATATTCGTACCGTGTTTACCATTCATAACATCGAGTATCAGGGTAAGTACGATTTTTCGATCCTCGGCGACGTCTTCGCGCTGGGCGAGAACGAGCATACGCTTATGGAGCA
>JAZRIE010000281.1:0-2188 GCA_045645105.1 Eubacteriales bacterium
GATCCTTGCGTCGTCCGAGGAAGGCGTTGCGGCAGAGCTTGGCTGCAGTGAGCATGAGGCGGGCTTAGCACTCGACGTCTATGCTCCCTACTATGCGGGCGAGGAGTTTCTCGGCTCTCGTGCGGGGCGTCGTGTCAACGATACCTGCGGTCAGTACGGTTATATCATTCGTTACCCCAAGCACAAGACCGAGGTGACGGGGATCTCCTACGAGCCGTGGCACTTGCGCTACGTGGGAGTGCCGCATGCCGAGGTGATCATGGCGAGCGGGCTTTGTTTGGAGGAATATCTCGAGCTTCTTACGGTGGGCGTTTGGTATGCACACGGAGACTATCTGATCTCGCGCCGCGCATCCGACGATCTGACCCTTCCCGAGGGCTGGAGCCATTGCGATGTCTCTCCCGATAATATGGGATACTACGTGCTGACCCTGAAAATGAATTAATATTATACCTTTATACATAAATATTCCTGCATCCGGCTCTCTTGACAAGGCTTGTACCTTAAATCGACTCAAAAGTTTGTGGTCAAATTGACCAAAAACAGACCTTTTTATTTGTTGAGTTTGTTTGTTCATATGAAAAGCAAAAAAAGGAAAAATTATTTGAGAAAAATTCAAAAAAAGACTTGACAAGAAGCAAAAAAGAGTGTATAATATGTGCATAAAAACAAAAAATGATGAATAATTATTCATGGAGGCTGTTATGGAAAAGAAGGATATCAAAAAGGTTGTTTTGGCTTATTCGGGTGGCTTGGATACGTCCATTATCATTCCGTGGCTGAAGGAGAATTATAATAATTGTGAGGTAATTGCAGTATCGGGTAACGTTGGACAGGCAGACGAGCTGGAGGGACTTGAGGAAAAGGCACTCAAAACCGGTGCTTCCAAGCTCTACGTTCTCGATCTGACCGATGAATACGTTGATGAATATATTATCCCCACGATGAAGGCAGGAGCCGTGTACGAGGAATACCTGCTCGGCACGAGCCACGCGCGTCCCTGCATCGCAAAGGCACTCGTTGAGATCGCGCTCAAGGAAGGCGCGGACGCCGTCTGCCACGGTTGTACGGGTAAGGGTAACGATCAGGTTCGTTTTGAACTGACGATCAAGCACTTTGCACCCAACATGACCATCATCGCTCCTTGGCGTGAGTGGGATATCAAGTCCCGTGAGGAGGAGATCGATTACGCAGAGGCGCACAACGTACCGCTGAAGATCAACCGCGAGACCAACTACTCCAAGGATAAGAACCTGTGGCATCTGTCTCACGAGGGACTTGATCTTGAGGATACGGGCAACGAGCCTATGTATGAAAAAGAGGGCTTCCTTGAAATGGGTGTGTCTCCGATTCAGGCACCCGACACCCCCACCTACATCGAGCTGGAATTTGAGCAGGGTAAGCCCGTCGCTCTTGACGGCAAGAAGATGAGTGCCAAGGAGATCATTCTCGCGCTCAACGAGATCGGCGGCAAGAACGGTATCGGCATTCTCGATATTGTCGAGAACCGTCTGGTCGGCATGAAGTGCCGCGGGGTTTACGAGACTCCCGGCGGAACGATCCTCTACAAGGCACACAGCGTGCTGGAGAGCATTTGTCTGGACAAGATCACGGCGCACGAAAAGCAGAAGCTGTCGATCACCTTCGCGGAGCTTGTTTACAACGGTCAGTGGTTCACTCCTTTGCGTGAGGCTCTTTCGGCGTTCGTCGATAAGACGCAGGAGCGCGTGACCGGTAAGGTTCGCCTCAAGCTTTACAAGGGCAACATGATCAACGCGGGCGTTTGGAGTCCTTACACGCTCTACAGCGAGGAGATCGCAACCTTTGGCGAGAGCGATTACAACCAGAAGGATGCCGACGGATTTATCAACCTCTTCGGTCTGCCGATCAAGGTGCAGGCAATGGTTGACGGCAAGTAATTGAGAAAAAGGCGATCCCCACAGCCGCTACGGCATGGGGATCGCAGAATGAGCTGTCCGATGCGAAAAAACGCATCGGATGGCATTTTGTAGTTTATACGCAGAAAGGTTTTTTGAAATTATGGCAAAAATGTGGGCAGGAAGAACGGCGGGAGAGACCGACCGTCTGGCGGACGATTTCAACTCCTCGATCGGCTTTGACTCGAGAATGTACCGTCAGGATATTCGCGGAAGCATGGCGCATGCGGCAATGCTCGGTGCGCGCGGGA
>JAZRIE010000282.1:0-5022 GCA_045645105.1 Eubacteriales bacterium
GGCGATACCGTATTCCGCCACGTGGTGCATCTCCCAGGTACGGATCTGTACCTCGAACGGAATGCCGTCGCGACCGATGACCGTGGTGTGCAACGAGCGGTACATATTCGGCTTCGGCGTGGAGATATAGTCCTTGAAGCGCCCGGGGATCGAGTTGAACATCTCATGGATAAGCCCCAGCGCGGTATAGCACTCCAATTCGGTCTCCACAATGATGCGGAGCGCGTAAAAATCGTAGATCTGGTCGAAGGACTTATTCTGATTGTACATTTTCTTGTATATCGAATAGACCGACTTAATACGACCCTCAAGCGTGAAATGAATGTTGTTTTCGCGCATTTTGGCATCAACGGTGGAGCGGATGCTTTCGATAAAACCGAGATTTTCTCCGTATTTTTCCTCGATATGACCGTGCACCTCGGCGTATCCGATGGGATCGAGATATTGCACGCCGAGATTTTCCAGCTCCTGTTTGATGCGTTGGATACCGAGACGGTGCGCCAGAGGCGCGTAGACCTGCATGGTCTCAAGCGCGGTGATACGGCGCTTTGCGTCGGGCTTGACAGCAAGCGTGCGCATATTGTGCAATCGGTCGCAAAGCTTGATGAAGATGACGCGGACGTCCTTGGACATGGCAAGCAGCATCTTACGAAGGTTTTCGATGTGTGCTTCCTCCTTGTCCTCAACCTGCAGAGTGACGATCTTGGTCAGACCGTCCACAAGAAGTGCGACGTCGGGACCGAATTTCTTTTCGACCTCACGCAGGTTGGTCTTCTCGGAGCAGTCCTCTACCGTATCGTGCAGAAGCGCGGCACAGATCGAATCGGTGTCAAGCTCCAAGCCTGCAACGATCTCGGCGACCGCGATGGGGTGCGAGATATATTCCTCGCCGCTGACGCGGAATTGTCCCTCGTGAAGCTCCCTTGCGTATTCAAATGCGCTTTCTATTTTTTCAAGATCGTAATTTTTGCCGGTTGCGCGTAAAATATCAAGCAAGCGGTTGATATCGGGATGTACGACGGAATTACTCATAGTATATGACCTTTCTGCCGCCGCACTTTTTCGTCGGTCGGCAACTCTATCTGCGATGCATCTGTGTTTTCAGCTTGCGCAAAATAGAGGATTTCTCTATGCTTGTTTTGGTGGGTTGGTATTGGAATTCAAACAAATAAGTATCGGGATGCGGCTCGGTCACGTCACAGATCTGCAGCTCCTGCATGATGCGAATAATAAATTTGAGCTTGACGTATCCGATCCTCTCCTGCGCGCGGCTTTCCAGAAGCAGCAGAATGCGGCGCGTGGAAAAGGTGGAGCGACCTGCGCGGAACTCTCGGCGCAAGGTTGTAAAGACCTCGGCAATGTCGTCTCGCGAGGGGATTACGTTCTCGCTTTCGTCAAAGGTCGCCCCCGCACGGATCTCCTCGTAGCGCACCGCTTGCTCGCGGAAGGCTTGCTCATCCTTGGCGGCGTGGTGAATATCCTGCAGGATCATCTGCAGAGACGTCACGCCCTGATATTCGTTGACGTTCAATTGGAACAGCACGTCAACCGTCTCGCCAACGTCGTGCGCGGCAAAGTCCTCTGCACTCACGCCGAAGCGCACGGCAGTCATTTCGATGCCGTCCTTTTCAAGGATCATGCGCATATGCTTACCGCCGCCCATGGGAACGACGCGACGGATCCTTACGTCACGCATCACGAAATGCGGAACGGGGTTGGAAATCCCGAAGGGCTCCAGGGTGGCGATCTGTTGTGCGAGCGTCAGTGTCAGATCCTTGATCTCCACCTCGCAATCGGCTTCAAGGCTGACGCTGAGAGACTCCTCGTTCAATCGCTCCTTGGCGTATTGGTTGATCCTTTGGCGGAACGCATCAATATCCCCGCGGCGGATGCTGAGACCTGCCGCAAGCTCGTGACCGCCAAAGCGAACCAAAAGCTCCTCGCTGTCGATCAAAGCCTCGACGAGATTCATTCCCTTGACGCTTCTGCCCGAGCCCTTCCCCACGTCGTCCGCGGCGGGGGTGCCGTTGACCGCGCCGTCAAAGGAAATGAGGATCGACGGAAGCCCGTATCGCTCGGTGATCCTTGACGAAACGATCCCGATAATGCCCTGCTTCCATTCATCGTCGTCAATAACGATGACAAGGTCGTTTTCGGCATCCATAGTCTGCTCGATTTTTTTGTAAGCGGTCTCGGCGATGCGGTTTTCTTCGGTTTGTCGCTGAAGATTCAGCTCGCAAAGCTCCTCGGCAAGCGCACTCGCGGTGGCATCGTCCCTTGAGAGCAGCAGCTCGACTGCGATAGAAGCACTGCTCACACGCCCTGCGGCGTTCATACGCGGCGCAATGGTAAATCCGATAAAGCTCGAATTGATCTTTCTTTTTTTGAGATATTTGCTTCCCTCGCCCATCTTGTTCCCCGACGCCGCCTCGATCAGGGCGCGAAGACCGGGACGCGTGGTGTTCTCAAGCATACGAAGTCCCAAGGATACGATCAGACGGTTTTCGTCGATCACGGGCATGACGTCAGCGATCGTACCGATCGCAACGAGGTCTGCGTACTCGCGGCAGATGCGGCGCACCCCGTCGATCTCCGGCTCTCCGCGACGGCGGCACTGCGCCATCTCAAAGGCACAGACAAGCTTAAAGATGACACCAACGCCCGCAAGCTCCTTGAAGGGGTAGCTGTCGTCCGCGCGATGCGGATTGACGGCGGCACAAGCGCGCGGAAGCTCGGCACGGCATTCGTGGTGGTCGGTAACGACGGTATCGATGCCCAGCTCCTTGGCGTAGTCGATCTCCTCGATCGCGGTAATTCCCGTATCAACGGTGATCATCAGCTTCACCCCACGCGCGAAAAGCGCGTCGATGGCGGGCTTGGAAAGTCCGTAGCCCTCCTTGGTGCGGCTGGGAATGTAGTAGCCCACGTCGGCACCGTATGAGGTCAGATAGAGATACAACAGGCTGACCGAGGTCACGCCGTCAACGTCGTAGTCACCGTAGATCGCGATCCGCTCACCGCGTTCGATCGCTTCCTGAATACGTTCCACGGCAGGGGGAACGTCACACATCAGGTAAGGGTCGTGCAGGCTGACCTCCTCCAGACGGAAAAAGGCATTGACCTGCTGCGGTGTGCGATAGCCTCTTGTATAAAGCAGACGTGCCATAATGAGGGAAAGTCCCGTTTGTGCGGAAAGTGCCGCGATCTTGGCATCGATCTCTGCATTTCCCTTGCTATACCGCAACGTCCATTTTTTCTTTTTTGAATTTTGTATCATCGGTTTTCCCTCCTTTCCGACTGCATGAAGCTATAAAAGCAGTTGATTAATCGAGCATTTCTTAGTTGCTTCTTTTTGTTATGAAGGTTGATTTGAGAATCGTTCCATCAGCGCAAGTGCCGAGCGGACGCCGTCGACTGCCGCGCTGGTAATTCCACCTGCGTAGCCTGCGCCCTCACCGCACGGATAGATCAGATCGTTCCCGATCGCGGTCATTGCAGTTGGATCTCGCAGGATCCGCAAGGGCGCTGAGGTTCTTGTCTCTGCCGCCGTCAGAACCGCATCATGCACGTCGTAGCCCGCAAGCTTTTTTCCAAACGATGAAAGTCCGTAGCGCAACGAATCGGTCACGAAGCGCGGAAAGATGCTTTCAAAGTCGCTCTCGCGTACCTTGCCGCCGCGATAGGTCGGCTGAATGCGCGTAGGGGACGTTCCCCGTTTACCCGTCAGGAAATCTCCCATCGTCATGATCGGGGCGTAATAGTCTTTGCCGCCTGCTACGAACGCCGCCCTTTCAAGCTTGCGCTGAAACGCGATCGCACCAAGCACCACCGATCCGTCGACAGGCTCAATGTCCTCGCACCTGACCGATACCGCAACCGCGGCATTGGCGTTTTTGCCGCCGCGCGCATGGTCGCTCATGCCGTTGACGACAAGTCCACCCTCCTCGGATGCCGCCGCCACGACCTCACCGCCGGGACACATACAAAAGGTGTAAACGCCACGGTCGGTACGCGTGTCAGATAGTGAATATTCGGCGTGACCGAGGCTTGGATGACCTGCGAAACGACCGTAAAGTGCCTCGTCAATATCGCTTTGTAAATGCTCGGCACGCACGCCCACCGAGATCGGCTTGGGCTCAAGTGCGAATTGCTTGCTCAATAGCTTTACATAGGTGTCTCTGGCGCTATGACCGGGTGCTAAGATCATCGCGCCGCACTCGATCGCGCCTTGATTGGTCTGTACGCAAAGGGTTCCGTCGGCACGTCTCTCAAAATCGTCCATACGGCAACGGTAGCGAAGCTCACCGCCAAGGCGTTGGATCTCCTCCAGCATCGACGCGACCACACGGCGCAAGAGATCGGTCCCCACGTGCGGCTTTGCCTGCGTCAGGATCTCCTCGGGCGCACCGAACGCGTGAAGCGTTTGCAATACGAAGGAGCAGCGCGGATCGTGAATGCGCGTGATCAGCTTACCGTCCGAAAACGTCCCCGCGCCTCCCGCACCGAACTGAATATTGCTCTCGGTGTCAAGACGTCCCTGCTCGCGAAAGACCGAAACGTCCCTCACGCGCTCCTCGACCGAAGCCCCTCTGTCAATGAGGATCGGTGCGTAGCCGTTTTGCGCCAGCAGAAGTGCCGCGAAAAGCCCGGCAGGTCCCATGCCGACAACCAAGGGCCGCGCACCAAGCTTCTCTGTTCCGTAAGTCGGGACGATCGGCTCGTCGCCAAAAATACGCGCGTCGGCACGCGACAGTCGATCCTCGCGCCAACCGCCCTTGGGCGGCTCACCCTCTGCCAACACCGTGCAGACGAAGCTGATCTCGTCACGCTTTCGCGCGTCCACGGATTTTTTATAAAGTCGAAAATGAAGCGTGGCAGTCGAGAGCCCCACACGCTTCATTTTGTCCTTGGCTTTTTTGATGATCTCCCCCTCGGTGGCATCAAGAGAGACGCGAAGACTCCCGATGAGAAGCTTACAAGCACACGCCGTTCTCATGCGCTCTGCACGGTATGCTCCGATTG
>JAZRIE010000283.1:0-2558 GCA_045645105.1 Eubacteriales bacterium
TTTTTTGGTAAAGCCCGTCTTGACACCGATGCATCCGTCGTACAACCGCAAAAGCTTATTGTGGTTGACGAGCAGACGAACCCCATCGGTTCCCGCGTGCGGGATCGTGGTCTTGCGCGTCGAGACGATCGTGCGGAGCAGATCGTTCGCGAGCACCGCCTGCGCGATCTTGGCAAGCTCGTGCGCCGTGGTGTAGTGACGCTCGTCGTCGAGTCCGTGCGGATTGACGAAATGGGTATCCAATAGCCCGAGCGAGACGGCTTTTTCATTCATCTTGTCGGCAAAGGCTTCGACACTTCCCGCAAGACCGATCGCGATGGCGACCGCCGCATCGTTTGCCGATTCGAGAAGCAGGGCATAGAGCAGCTGCTCGAGCGTCAGCACCTCGCCCTCGGTCAGATAGATCGACGATCCCTCCACGCCGATCGCGCGAGCGTCAACCGTGATCTCGGTATCGGGCGCGGACATTTCAAGCGCGACCAATGCCGTCATGATCTTGGTGGTGCTTGCCATGGGGAGCGGCAGACTTTCGTTGCGCGCGAAGACTACGTTGCCGCTGTCCGCCTCGATCAGCACGGCACTTTTTGCCGAGAGTGAGGGGGCGGCATCCTCCGCGCGGGCGGGGAAGCGCCAAATCCCCCAAAAAAGGGTCAGACAGAGCAATAATGCAAGCGTTTTTTTGAATTTAGGCATAACGATCCCCTCCGAAAAGATATATCCTTGTTCAAGTATATTTTTTCGGAGCGGACGTTATGACGCACACGTCAGTTTTTCTTCTTCTTCTTTTTGCCGTCAAGCGACTCGTTCAAAAGGCTTGCGTACTCGCGCTCAAGCTTTTCGGACTCTGCGATCGTCCGATCGGCAGACTCGTTGGTAAAGACCGACTTGATGCGGTTGATGATGTCGGGGGTGTGGTCGAGAAGGTCGGTCACCTGCTCCAGAGGACTTGCCTTTTCCGAGGACATGGGGAGCATTTCAACGTGTCCGTCGCCGTGAACCACCAAGAAGCCGATGGGGTGAACGCTGACACCCGTTCCGCCACCGCCGCCAAAGTTTTTGGAGGCTCTGTCGGCAGGAAGGTCCAGACCGCCCGAGGCAAAGCCCATAGAGACCTTGGAGATCGGAATGATGGTCGTGCCCGATGCGGTCACGATCTGTCTACCAACAACCGTGTCGGCGTCGATGATTGTGCGGATCTGCTCCAGCGAGGAGGCGATCAAATCTTTGATAGAGGATTCTTTTTCCATGATAATATTCCTTTCATTTATGTGAGAAAAAATTATTCAAACAAATCGCGGCTGTGTGCGCGTGCCGCGGCGTTCAGCTTTGCCTTGTGACTCTCTGTGAGATAGGAGATGAGCATGCGGATACCGATGCCGAGTGCGGCGGAAAGATGGATCGAACAGACGATGTCAATATCCAACCGCGTTTTTTCAGAGAGGTAGTCGGGCATGACTGCAACGGCTTCCTCGTCACGCTCAAGGTGTACAAGGTGTTCCTCCGCCCACGCCGTCAGATACGAGACGCCCTGCACCGCCACACCGTAGAGAATGGCGGTCTTTGCTGCGTCATCGGTTGCGACGGCAACGTACAGGCGCTTGATGCGCAGGTGCATTTTTCCGCGTGAGACGCGGTAGAGACGCTTGATCAGCTCGGTCACCATGCCGATGCGGTCGCTGACCGATGGCTTGGGTGTGCCGGACGCCTTCAGAGCGGCTTTTTTTGCTTTTTTCTTTTGGGCGCGAAGCTGTTTTTTGCGGTCAGCCCTTTGCCGCTTGGCAAGGGCTCGTCGGGCGGCGCGCCGTTTTCTTTTTAATTCTCGCCGCATTGCCGCTTCGGGAAACAGACGGCGTGAAAGATCCTTTAGTTTTGGCTCCTTTTTGCGATCCGACACGAGCGTGATGGGAACCCCCAGCACGTACAGTACCACGCGAAGCTTTTCTCGGCAGACGATGCGAACCTTTGCCTTGCCGAGGATCAGAAGCGAGGAGAGCAGCGCGAAGAAGCCAACGACCGCAAGGATCACGATCTCGTATGGCTTCATGCGTTTGTTTCCTCCGTGATCGGTGCATCCTCGGTCGCTTCATCGGCGATCGGCTCGGCACCGCGCTCGAAGATGACGTCGGTCTCCTCGGTGTCCACGGGCTCGGCGTAATCCTTGGGAGCTTCCTCCTCGGCGGACGCTTCGGCTTCGATCGAAAGCTGCTCGCCGTCGGTTTGCGCGGCGGCAACGCTAAGTGCCTCGGTTTCGGGAAGCTCGTCGAGCGAGTTGATGCCAAACACGCGCAAGAACTTGTCGGTGGTGACGTAGAGCATGGGACGACCGGGGGCGTCAAGTCTGCCTGCCGCCTCGATCAGTCCCTTGTCAAGGAGCGAGTTGACGGCGTAAGAGCTGTCCACTCCACGCACAAGATCGACGAACGAGCGCGTGACGGGCTGATTGTAAGCCACAACGGCAAGCACCTCGAGAGAGGAGGCGGAGAGATTTCCGCCGCGCTTTATTCCGAGGGCTTCGCGGATATAGGGGAGAAATTTTTCTTTGGTGCAAAGCTGGCAGG
>JAZRIE010000284.1:0-2452 GCA_045645105.1 Eubacteriales bacterium
GATCAAACTTTTTCAAAAGTTTGCGCGGTGGAGGCTGCGGAAGCCTCCTCGCCCTCCGCAGAGGGCGAAATTCCCCTTTCGGCGTTTTCTTTTGTAAACTTTTCTTTTGCGCCTGCGGTGTCAAAAGAAAAGTGGCTAACAACCTTGTGCTACTTAACAAACGTTTGTTTTTATAATAGGGTTTGCCAGCAGCCTGCTAAACAATTACGTTTTTTCCTTGCGAGAGGTCTTGTCTGATCTCTCCGAATACATAGCAAACCGTGCGAGCGCGGGAAGATTTTTCAGCCGTCTCGGCTCTCGCGCCATGCGCCACAGCCACTCCATTCCTATGGACGACACCACGCGCGGCGCGCGTCTGAGCCTGCCCGACCAGACGTCGAGCGAGCCGCCAAGCCCTGCTACCACGCGGATGCCGTCCATCTGTCCGACGTGATCGGCGATCCACCTCTCCTGCATGGGAAAGCCGAAGCAAACAAACAGAATATCGGGACGCGCGGCGCGAAGCATCTGCATCACGCGGCGGTCGTCCTCCCCCGTTTTTTCAAAATACCCCCAATAGGTGCCGCACACGCGCAAGTCCTCGTATCGCAGGGCAAGTGCCTGTGCGGCTTTTTGTGCCACGCCGTCACCGCCGCCCAAAAGGAAAACGCGTAACCCCCTTTTTGCCGCAAGGTCGAGTATTTTCTCGCCAAATTCGATCCCCGCCACGCGCTCCCGCAGGGGCGTTCCTTGACGCCGCGCCGCGAGAAGCACTCCCGCGCCGTCTGCCAGAGAAAGTGACGCGCGGTTGAGAAGATCACGACACCGATCGTCCCCTCGGCAGGCGTCGAGCATCAGCGCGTTTGGCGTGACCACCCAAAATGGATCTTCTCGCTCAGCCAGCGCAAGCTCTGCCGCCTCGTCAAGCCCTACGTCGTCGATTTTGAGACCGCATAAATAAATCTGTGACATTTTCACCCTCTATTTTTCAAAACATCTTGACATTTTCGCGATATTGCGTTATAATTAGTATAATGTAATTTTATGCTTTTATGCGGCCGCGTTCCGCATAGGCTTTGCGAAAAAGGAAAGGTTTTGTTATGGCAAAGAACAATGCAAAGATGGTAGAGCAGATCACGTCGATGGACGTTGATTTCGCACAATGGTATACCGACGTCGTAAAAAAAGCGGAGCTGGTGGACTACTCGGGCGTGAAGGGCTGTATGATCATTCGCCCCTACGGCTACGCGATCTGGGAGAACATTCAAAAGGATCTCGACGCGCGCTTTAAGGCACTCGGACATGAAAACGTATATATGCCGATGTTCATTCCCGAAAGTCTGTTGCAAAAGGAAAAGGATCACGTAGAGGGCTTTGCTCCCGAGTGCGCGATCGTCACGGTCGGCGGCGGCACGACGCTCTCTGAGCGTCTGATCGTTCGCCCCACGTCCGAAACGCTCTTCTGCGAGCATTTCCGCAACATCATTCAGTCCTACCGCGACCTGCCCAAGCTCTACAACCAATGGTGTAACGTGGTTCGTTGGGAAAAGACCACGCGTCCCTTCCTGCGCACCTCGGAGTTCCTCTGGCAGGAGGGTCACACCATGCACGAGACCGAGGAGGACGCAAGAAAAGAAACGCTGCAAATGCTGAAGGTATACGAGGACTTCTATTCCGAGTCGCTTGCCATTCCCGCCTATACGGGACGCAAGACCGACAAGGAGAAGTTTGCGGGCGCTGAGGAGACCTACACCATTGAGCCGATGATGCACAACGGCGTAGCACTCCAGGGCGGTACCTCGCACTACTTTGGCGACGGCTTTGCAAAGGCGTTTGACATTATGTTCACGGGACGTGACAACACCCAGCAGTATCCGCACCAGACCTCTTGGGGCGTTTCCACCCGTATGATCGGCGCGATCATCATGACGCACGGCGACGACAACGGTCTGACCCTTCCCCCCCGTATCGCGCCCACGCAGCTGGTAATCATTCCCGTGGCACAGCACAAGGAGGGCGTTCTGGAAAAGGCAAACGAGCTGAAGAGTAAGCTTGCCGAGAAGTTCCGCGTCAGCCTCGACGACAGCGACAACTCCACGGGCTGGAAGTTCAGTCAGTACGAAATGAAGGGCGTACCGCTCCGTTTGGAGATCGGTCCGCGCGACATCGAAAACAACTCCTGCGTGCTGGTCAGCCGCGTGACGCGTGAGAAGACCTTCGTCTCGCTCGATAACATTGTAGAGGAAGTCGAAAAGGCACTCAACAAGGTTCACGAGGAGCTTTACAACCGCGCGCTGGAGAACCGCACCAACCGTACCTATGAGGCGCGCTCTCACGAGGAATTTTTGGAGATCGCGGCAAACAAGTCGGGCTACATCAAGGCAATGTGGTGTGGTGAGACTGCCTGCGAGGAGCAGCTGAAGGACGAAACGGGCGGTGTGAAGTCGCGTTGTATTCCCTTCACCGAGGAGCA
>JAZRIE010000285.1:0-4841 GCA_045645105.1 Eubacteriales bacterium
GACCGATCGTTCCAAACAGAAACGCACCGCGGCTTTGCGACAAAAACACACATACGTACTCCAAAAGACCGATCACAAAAGCGATCCAACCACGCTTATGCGACGCGGCAAAATAAAGGGTGATCGGCAAAAGATATGCCAACATTCCGCCGATCGCCGTCCAGATACCCCAACCAAGCACCACGCTTCCCTTGTCGATCTCGCCGCCCACGATGCGCACCTTCGTGAAATAGGCTGTGATCAGCTCAGCGCAGATCAAAATCCCCGCCAAAAGGAAGCAGTACATGAGATAATCCACACCTGTGTGATCAAATCGCATATACAGTGCGAACAAAAGGTAGACGGCAAGCATCGAAAGACCGATCAGAAGCGCAAACAAGAGGTTTTTCCACTCGTAATTTGGACTGTAGATACCGTTCGGGAGCATTGCCAAGGAGAGAACGGCAACACCTACCCACATGCCGCGCTTGTTCAGTCGGTTGCATTGCGTGCGGTTGCGAAGCAGGAAAAAGACCAACGACGCGATCACAAGTGCTCCTACAATCACAAGCAACGTCAGCGTCACGGGATTGAGAAAGCGTTCGGCATATCCGTTATCATAAGGCGTGTAGTCCTTGGTTGATACGGTAAAGACCACGCCAAGGATCGGCATTGCCGCAAAGCGGAAATCGTCGCACCAAAGCATTGCGGGAACGAATGAAAGCATGATGATCGCGATAAACGCGATGTCAAGCCCCGTCACATGCCCCAAAAAGGCAAGCGCGACCACAAGGAGCGGATAGAGCGCGCCGCCGTAAAATTTTTTGGCGATTGCCACGTAGTCCCTCATGACGTTCTCCCCTCTTTTTCGATCGAAGCCGAAAACAGCCTCTGATTTTCCTCAAAAACAGCTGACAGACGGTATTTTTCAAGATTGGGATAAGACCGTCCGCCAACGCCGAGTCGTCCCCTTTCAAGCTCGTCGCGGATCGATCTGCAAAAAGCGTCGGTGTCGTCGAGAGGATAGAGTCTGCCCTCGGTGTCCGCAAGCAGGTCGCTCTGCCCCTTGGTGTTGCTTGCCACGATCGGCAAGCCGCAGGACATGGCTTCCATCACGTTGAAGGGCAAGCCCTCGGAGACACTTGCCGAAACGTACAGATCGGTGATCGACAGATACGGTAGTACGGGCTCGCGGTTTCCAAGCAAAAACACGGCATTTTCCATATTATTTTGCAAAATTTCGTGCTCCAACGCCTCGCGCTCACTGCCCTCGCCAACAAGCAAAAGACGGATCGGGAGTCCCTCTCCTCGCAGTTGCGCAACCGCTCGGATCAAGAAGGCTTGGTTCTTTCTGCCGCTCAGCTCGCCCACAAAGGTACAAAGAATATCGCCCTCGGCGGTTGCGTACTGTGCGCGGAGCGTCGTATCGACCGCAGGCACGGCGGGGTCAATGGTGATCCCCATACCGTTGATAAAATGGATATTCCCAAGGCACAAGCGATGCTCCTTTGCGATGATCAGGTCGTCGGCGTTCATGACTGCGATCTCGTCGGTCTGTCGCCGCAAGAGCCGCTCACAGAGTAACAGAATTCGGTTTTTCAGTCCCCTTCCCTCTTTGGGAAAGAGATAGCCGTGTACCACGTTGAGAACAAAGGGGCGCGCCCGCATGCCGATCATTGCCGCGCGGATCAGAAATGCCGCCAGCGTAGTGTGAACGAAGACGGTATCAAATCTCTCGCGCCGCAGGATCTTGCGGATCTTGATGATACTGCCGAGATTGGACGGGCTGAAAAAGCTTTTGGCAAAAAGGACGGGAATGTCCACACCCTCGCCCGTTGCCATGGTCTTGACCTCGGCGTCCTTTCTCAGCGACTCGATATAAGGCGCGTGAAATCGGCGCAAATGCGACGCGGTAGACGCCGCGTAAAGGATCTTTTTTCGATCATTCATCATGCTCGGTCTCCTCAACAATGGGTCTCTCGCCCTTTGCCGCCTGCTTCTTCTTCTCTCTTTCGTCCTGTGCCGCGTACTTTTCATGACGGTTAAAGGCGCAGAAGGGGGTCAGAAGCATGATACGAATATCCCCCCAGAAGGTCCAGTTTTCAATATAGTTGATGTCCTCGTCGATGCGTGCTTGGATCGAGGTGTCTCCGCGAAGCCCCTTGATCTGCGCAAGCCCCGTGATGCCGGGGCGCACCGAATGCTTGATCATATAAAGCGGGATCTCTTTTTTGAACTTCTCCACGTAGAACGGCACCTCGGGACGAGGACCTACAAGGCTCATGTCCCCCTTCAGTACGTTGAAGAACTGCGGCAGCTCGTCAATCGCGACCTTACGGATAAAGTTTCCAAATTTGGTCTTGCGAGGATCGTTTTCGGTCGACCACCCCGTTTGCTGACTGTCATTGACACGCATGGAGCGGAATTTATACATGGTAAAATTGCGGTTATTCCGTCCAACTCGGGTTTGGCGGAACAGAATGGGACCCGGTGAGGAAAGGCGCACGCCAATGGCGGCGAACAGCATCAAGGGAGAGGTGACGACGATCAGGATCAGCGAGCCGACGATATCCACAAATCGTTTGGTAATGCGGTTGGAGGCACTGTCAAGCGGCGTTCTGCGAATGTCGATCAGCGGGAGATTGCCGATCTCGGTGACCTGCCTTGGCGAGCGGAAGTATCCGCAGATCGCGGGCACGACCAATATCTTTGCGCAGTTGTTGTTACAGACCGCGATATATTTGGTCAAAAGCTTCTTGCGGACGGTATCGAATGCCAGCACCACCTCGTCGGGACGGTATTCCTTGAGAATACGGTCAAGATCCTTGGTGGTTCCGAGATGCGACAGACCGATCACGTTCAGATTTCCGACGTAACCGATCACCGAGTAGCCAAACTGCGGGTTGCTCAGGATTTCTTCCATATAGGCGTCTGCCATTTCCTGACTGTCGGTCACAAGCAAAATATGCTTGATATTGCGCTTGTTTGTGCGCAGGTTGTGCAGAACCGAAAGCATAACCAGCTTTTTGGTATACATGATAAACAGACTTGCCACCGCCGACATGACGAACCACGCGATATAAGGTCGGCTTGGAATATTGTCCTTAAAAAGGATCAATAGAACAGCGATCGCCGACACCTCAAGCGTGACCAGAAAAATGCGTCCCAAGAAATAGATCGGCTTTCGGGTACGCATGGGAACGTAGACGTTATAATAGTTATACAAAAACGAGGTGATCAGGCAGAAGAGCGCGGCAAGCAAAAACGCCTTCATCACGGTCAAGGTAAAAAACGTGGGATACAAAAATCTTGTGATCAGATAGCAGAAGTAGACCACGCCAAAATTTAAAGCGTAGTCCAACAGCTTATCCATGCTGGAGATCAAAAATCGGTAATCTTTTTTTTGCGTCACGGCAACGATCAACTCCCTTCTCGTTTGTTCTGAGACGAATCTCTAAATCTTTTTTTGTTTTTTGTCAGAACCTTCTTGAAAGAAGGTTCCGACACCTCCAAGAACTTTTACCGCGTTTTACGGACAGATAAAAGCGTTTATGCGCTGCCTCGGACGGTTATTGAGGGCATAAGTGGGTTTGTTTGCGAACAGACGGAAAGGTACTATCGCAAGATTTCAGGGGCCACCGAGACCCTGAAATCTCCACAAAGATTGTTTCGCATGGAGCAACGCAGATTTGGTGGTTTTTTATCATACCTTATTATTATACCATATTGTTTGAAAAAAAGCAACATTTATTGAAAAATAACGAAAACTTCTTAAAAAAAAGAACGGAGAGCGTTTTTTCGTTCTCCGTTCTGTAAGGATTATGAATTATTTCTTCTCGTCGAAATCGATCTTCATCTGCTCTGCAAGCTCCTTGCGGTGCTTGTCCATCAGGGTTTGAATGCGCTTGACGGGATTGAGGAGCGAGCTGATGGTATCGTCGTCGTTGAGGGTGTCAACCAAATATGCCACGTATTTGCACATATTCACGTCTACGAACCAAGGCTTCTTGAGAAGCTCGGGACGGCGGTAAACGAGGTTGGTGCAAAGCACTCTGTCGAACACACCGTCTGCAAACGCCTTGTCAAAGTTGTCGTAGCCCTCGGTGAACAGACCGAAGGTCGCGCAACAGAACACGCGGGATGCTCCGCGCTCCTTGAGCTGCTTGCATACGTCGATCATCGAGTCGCCCGACGAGATCATGTCGTCAACCACGATCGCATCCTTGCCGTGAAGGTCCTGTCCGAGGTACTCGTGTGCCTCGATCGGGTTTCTGCCGTTGACCACGATCGAATAGTTTCTTCTCTTGTAGAACATACCGATGTCGAGTCCCAGCACCGAGCTGTAGTACATACAACGGGACATTGCGCCCTCGTCGGGAGAAATGATCGCCATGTGATCCTTGTCGATCTGCACGTCGGGCACGGCACGGACCAGCGCCTTGATCATCTGGTAGGTGGGCTGTACGTTATCGAAGCCCGAAAGCGGGATCGCATTACAGATACGGTTGTCGTGAGCGTCAAAGGTGAGAATGTTGGAAACTCCCATGTGAACCAGCTCCTGCAGCATCAGCGCGCAGTCGAGAGACTCTCTGCCCGATCTTCTGTGCTGTCTGCCCTCGTAGAGCATGGGCATAATCACGGTAATACGGCGCGCCTTTCCACCGATGGCAGCGATGATACGCTTCAGATCGGCATAGTGCTCGTCCGGTCCCATGGGAACCTGCATGCCGTACATCTTGTAGGTTACACCGTAGTTAAAGAGGTCGCAAACGATGTAAACGTCCTTACCTCTCATGGATTCGTGGAGGGCGCCCTTGCCCTCGCCCGAACCGAATCTCGGACAGTCTGCCGACACCAGGAAG
>JAZRIE010000286.1:0-4312 GCA_045645105.1 Eubacteriales bacterium
TACTAATTGTCTTCCTAAGACCGCTTGGCCTCCGACTTCGTATTGTAAAGCGGCACCAGAATGCTGATCCTGACCTTTTTGGGGAAGACCGTCTTGCGCTGCTTCTCAAGATCGTCCTCGGTATAGATCGGCGCACGCGCCGCCTTGGGATGGTCAAACAGCTTCTCCCTTACGCGCTTGAGCGTGTAAGAAAAGCCGTTCGTTTTCCAGCAGACGATAAGCTTGCAAAGCTTGCGCAGAATCGGAATACGGTACACACGAGAGCCGCCCATGGTCTCGGGCTGAGTCTTGGGGATTTGTGTGTATTCCTCAACCTCGTCACCAAGAATTCCCACACGCGTGCGCAAAACCTCACATTCAGCAAGCGTGCGCTCGTACAGTGCGCGGTAGTCGGTCGCCCCCTCTGCCGCGCCGCGGTCGATCATTTCACCGTTCTTTTGATTTTCCATGCCATTCTCCTTCAATGAACGTCATTTCCAAAGCATACAAATTCTATTATAACATAATTATCCTGTTTTGTCAATCGTTTTCGACAAAAGAGACGGTAGCCCCCCGAGTTTTGTCTCTCGGTTAGAAACCTCCGCCTCGAACACCATGATTATATTTCGATCTCACATCCGTCGAACGCTACCTCAACATCATGCTTTTTCATGCTCTCAGCAAGCTCGGCGTGCGAGGGATGTAGGGTTCTTGCCATGTGTGTAATGAAGAAACGCTTGATAAAGGGCGCAAGCGTGCTTTTCATCTCCAGCACCATGTTCAGGTTGTTATGCTCAAAAATGCGCATATCCCCATGAATATCACCGATCGTGCCGTCAAAGACCGCCAGATCGATCCCGTGCGCCTTGATCGCTGCCACCTCGTCGTAAAACAACCACGCACCGTCCAACCCATAAAATAACCTTTTCTCACCGTCGGAAATGATATAATGCTTCGCGCCCTCTACGGTAGAATGATTGCCGCGCAATGCAATGACGGTATATTTTCCAATGGTCTGCGTTTCCCCTGCCTGCATGGGGTAAAACGTCGCATCCTTCAAAAATGCAACCGTTGCGTCGTTGTAATGATCGCGGTGCTTGTGCGTATTGATGATATACCGAACCGATTCGACGGACTTTCCAAACGTCTCCAGCGCGTTGGGAACGTCGGGACCCGGATCGACGAGAAGGCAATCGTCGATCAGAATCGACGAATAGCGACGAAAGCCCTCTATATCCTTGTGCTTCTCAAATACCCAATCGGCAGCACCCGTCCCCAAAAACGTAATTTTCATAGTCTTTTCTCCTTTTGATTTTAAACGTTTTCTGTTGTGATATATATTATTTATAAGCCGTGCTTTTTTTCAACGCAGATCTCAAAAAAGCATACAAAAAGTTAAAAAAACAAAACACGCTTGCTTCTTTCGGACAATTCTGACAATTGCGTACCGGAAATTTTTATAGTGCGTGCCCTTTTTCTTCGTCTTTGGTCGCATTCAGTCGAACGAAAATCCTTTTTTTGCGTTAAAATTTCAAAAACCATCTATACAAAACTCTTTTTTCATGATATAATATACGATATAATCATATTATTGCCAAAATACCGCGGACAAATACGCCCGCGAGATGAGGAAAGGACCTCTCACTACATATGAAAAACGAGAAAAAGAATACACGCCCCACCTCGGGGATCCGCAACGGTCAGAGAGACCAACGCAACGGGGAACGCCGCATCAGCCGCCCTAAAAGCAGTGCCTACAACGCCTTTGACCGACGCGAAAGCAAGCCGAAGGATATTACGGGATCGACAAACGAGATCACAAGCATAGACGAAAACAGCGTTCACGGTGACTATGAAAACGGTGCCGTGATCGGTCGTAACGCCGTGCGTGAGCTTCTCCGCTCCGACCGCTCGATCGACAAGCTGATGGTTCAGCGCGGTGAGCGCACGGGATCAATCGTGGTGCTGGTCGCCGAGGCGATCGACCGTGGAATTCCTGTGATAGAGGTTGAAAAGAGCAAGCTGGATGCAATTTCCGGCTATGCTCCGCATCAGGGCGTGATCGCGCTTGCCGCAGAAAAAGAGTACTGCGACGTAGAGGATATCCTCAGGATCGCAGAGGAGCGCGGAGAAGCTCCCTTGATCGTGATCTGCGACGGCATTACCGACCCCTACAACCTCGGCGCGATCATTCGTTGCGCAGAATGCTGTGGTGCGCACGGTCTGATCATTCCCAAGCGACGCGCCGTTGGACTGACGCCACTCGTCACCAAGGCGTCGGCGGGAGCGATCGAGCACCTTGCCATTGCCAAGGTCGCAAACATTGCCGCAACCGTCGAAGCCCTGAAAAAGAAGGGAGTTTGGACATACGCCGCCGAAGCGGGCGGCAACAGCGTTTACGAAACCGATCTTTCGGGTCCCTGCGCCATCGTTCTGGGCAGTGAGGGAAACGGCGTCTCTCAGCTCGTGCAAAAGACCTGCGACGCCACAATTTCGATCCCCATGTACGGATTGGTCAATTCCTTTAACGTCTCCACCGCCGCCGCCATTCTGCTCGCGCAGGCTGCAAAGCAGCATCATTAAAAGTACTGTATTCTCATGAAAGGAGGAGTCCCCCGTGAAAAAGAACTCGGAAACCCAGGGAGTAAGCGACCTGCTCAAAAAGCTGCAGGCATCCTATCTTGGCAATAAAGAGCCTGAGAAGAAAAAGCAGGAAAAGATCGATGCCGACGACGAAAAATTCCGCGCAAGGCTTGCCGCGATGCTCGGAAAGGCGACAGGCTCCTCCGATCAACCCAAAAAGAAGAATTCTCAAAAAAGCACAAAAAAGCCGTCCGAAGCACAAAAGAAAGAAAAGATCGAGCCACCCGCACCCACCGTCAGCACACTTGCTGAGGTAAGCGACGGTGAACACACCTTGGCGGTTGATGCCACCGAAACCGTGATCGAGGAATTGACAGCGGAAATCACTCCAGCCCCCGAAATCAAGCAGGAAGCAGAAGCGGCGCCCCTCACGGTCGAGGATGCAGATGTGCGAGAGCTCGATCAAAAGGACATATCCCCCGCCCCCCGTCGCAAGCGCAAAGCTCCGCAACCGAAGAAAAAAAAGGAAGAAACGCCTGCGTCAAAGCCTGTTGGTGATCCTGTTGGTGATCCTGTTGGTGAGACTATTGTTGAACCTATCGTCGAGCCGAGTATCGAGCCGACCGCCCAAACAGTCATTGAGCCAACCATCGAGACAATTGTTGAGCAGGCTATCGAGCCGATAGAAGAACCGACCGAAGAACAAATAGATGATCCGATCGATGACCCGATCATTGAGGACAAGAAAGAGACCGCCGACGCCCCCCGCGATACGGTCATCGTGATCCCTGCGCCTCGCTACGAGGAGACGGACAGCGAACCCCTCTTGCAGGAAAGTGCTAAAAGCGAGCCGATCCGCATCGTTCCGCGCGTCACGATCCCGCCGCGCTCGGACACCTATGACTTCGCAAAGAAAAAGGATCCGCACAGCAAGGAGCCGATCGTGATCCGTCCGAATACGCAGGCACCAAAGCCGAGCGAGTCGATCGTAATCCGTCCGCGTGCGAAGGACAAGCCGCTCGCAGCACCTCAATTGCAGACCGAGCCTGCACCCACGCAACCCATCAAAATCGGAAAGGAGGTTCGTTCCGATCAACAAACGGAAGCACCAAAGCCGACTATGAAAAAAGAAAAAAGCGTTACGTTCATTCCCCCAACCCCTCTCACCAACGACGAGGACAAGCCTGCAAAAAAGCAAGCAACAACGACAAGCGCATCCGTGGCAACAACACCCAAAAAGCGCAGATTGCAACGCTTTGTAAGCGATGTTCCCGTGACGATCGCAGAATCGCATGATGAGGATCTGGAGGAGGTATTGGACGAACCGATCAGCGATATCGAAAATACCATCGAGGAGATCTCGGTGGAGGAGCCGGAAGAGCTTCCCACCCCACCGAGCAAGCTCTCGATCTTCCAGCGCCGTCAGCTGCAACGCAAAAAGATTGCCGAGGAAAAGCTGTCTGCCGCCGAGCTGATCCGCAAAAGAAGCGGTCTTAGTGAGGACGACGTCGCCATGATCCTTGAGCTTGGATACGAAAACGAGCTTGGTCGCTTGGTTGGATACGAAAACCTGAAGCGACTGAAAAGCGAGCACGTCAAGAAAGCCAAAGCGCCGCACGACGATCAATACAACAGGGCGTTTGGCTATCGCGGAGCGGAATATGCAGACGATAACCAAAAGGACACGGCGATTGCCGCCTACGTTCACGACCGAAAGAGTGTTCTGCTCCGGCTCTGTCTGACGTCCCTT
>JAZRIE010000287.1:0-1976 GCA_045645105.1 Eubacteriales bacterium
CGCGTGATCGCCGCCATCAAGGCGATCCGTCTGCGCCGCAACGAGATGAACGTCGTTCCCTCGCGAAAGGCAAAGGTCTTTATCGAGACCAAATACGCGGAGTCGTTCGGCGCGTCCACGTATGCGTTCTTTATGCGTCTGGCGTCGGCTTCCGAGGTAGAGGTCTCCGAGAAATTCGATTCTGCCGTGGTCAGTGCCGACAACGCCGTACAGATCATTACCGACTCGGCAACGCTCTATCTTCCTATGTCGGATCTCGTGGACACCGAAAAGGAGATCGCGAGACTGACCGCCGAGCAAAAGAAGCTGAGCGACGAGATCGAGCGCGTGAGCAAGAAGCTTGCCAACGAGAGCTTTGTTGCCAAAGCACCTGCCGCCGTGGTAGACGCCGAGAGAGCAAAGCTTGCCAAGTACACCGAGAACTTAGAGGGTGTCAAGGCGGCTCTTGCGAAGCTGACGCAGTGATGTGGCAAAAAAGTAATCATTTTTTAGGGAGAAATCCGTTTTGGATTTCTCCCTTTTTGTCATACGTCTCCTGTTTTTCGCATAGGATGTATAAAAACGGAAAATCCGAAAACCAAAAGACCGAAAAACGGAGGCAAACAGAAAAATGAACGAACAGTATCAACCTGAGGGAAGCCGTATTGCCACGGAGGAGAACCGCGCGTACCTATCGTCGCTTGCGGGTCTGGAGCGCGCCATGAACCAAGGGGTCATTATAGAAGCGATCGCCACGCTTTGCGACAGTCGGATGTGTCTGCACGTCGATCTGCCGTGTGCGCGGGGGATCATTTATCCCGAGGAAGCCGTCTATTGCCGTGCGGGTGAGACGCGAAAGGATATTGCAATTATCACGCGTGTGGGAAAGCCCGTGGCGGTGCGCGTGCTGGCAATCGAGATGCGCGGGGGGGAAGCGATCGTCATTCTGTCGCGTCGATTGGCGCAAAAGGCTTGCGTGGAGTATTTTATGAACCATTGCCGCGTGGGTGACGTGATCCCCGCGCGCGTGACGCATATGGAGCCGTTCGGCGCGTTTTTGGACGTCGGATGCGGCGTGTCGTCGCTGTTGTCGGTGGACTGCATATCGGTCTCGCGCATCTCGCATCCGCGCGACCGCCTCAAGTGCGGAATGGAGCTTTCGGTGGTGGTCAAGTCGATCGACCGCGAGAGCGGAAGGATCTACGTCACGCTCCGCGAGCTGCTTGGAACGTGGGAGGAGAACGCGTCGGGCTTTGAGGTAGGGCAAACGGTTGCGGGGATCATTCGGAGCGTGGAGAGCTACGGCGTTTTTGTGGAGCTGACGCCCAATCTTGCAGGCCTTGCCGAGCTTCACGACGGCAGTGCCGACCGACTGCGTGCGGCGATTGGTCAGAGTGCCGCGGTTTACATCAAGAGCATCGTTCCCGAACGTATGAAGATCAAGCTTGTGTTGATCGACATTTGCGGAGCAGAGATGCCGAGCTATAAGCTGAGGTATTACGTTGATCCGCGGGAGACGTCGCATCTTTCGCGGTGGATCTATTCTCCCATCGGCGCACGAAAGACCGTGGAGACGGTGTTTGATCAATGAATAAGATGTTTCCTTTATAACATTCGTGGTATGCGGTCTTCGACAGCGTGATATTTTTGCTTTGCAAAAGTGGTATTGCTTCGCAGTGGTATTCTATTCGCCCAATAAACCTGCGAAGCAAATACCACTCGGCGTAAGCCGAATATCACTGCGAAGCAATAGAACTCGCCAAAGGCGAATAGAACTAGGCGTTGCGCCCATAAGGACGCCACGCCTACATCAGTGGTGCGAAAATACGGCAGACGCTTTGAAAGAACTGCACGCAAATATTTGCCCTGCAGTCCTTTTCGGTGACCTGTCGGCAGCCCTCGAGCGTTTCCAAAAAATCACGCTTGATCGATGGAATCGAGCTTGTTTGATACAGACACGTTCCGCACTCAAAATGCAGGTACAGACTCCGAAAATC
>JAZRIE010000288.1:0-3757 GCA_045645105.1 Eubacteriales bacterium
CTTTTCGCTCCACGCACCGCAGGCGGCGCACACAAAGCCGTCCGTTCCCTCGGGATCGAGGCTGATGGGATAGGGCAGACCGTGAAGGTGAACGATCTCTTTTCCCTCGTAATAATAGTGGTAAAATCCGCGCTTCTGTTCAAAACGGAGGCGCCTTTTTTTGTCGTTGTCAAGACGGACCACCAGCGAAGTATTCAATCGGAAATCGTAGTCGGAGTTTCCGGCTGTTGCGGGATCGTCGGACGAGCTGTAGGAGCGCGACAGCCCTGCCTTTTCGATCCTGCCCATAAAGGTGCGGTCGGTAAAAAATCGCCACACGCGGAACAAGATAAAGCCTATGACGGCGGCAATCAGCATCAGGAAAAACAGTCGCCAGCCCACCATGCGGCGGTGAGCAGGATAGGTCTGATGGTTGTAATTATACGACACTGCACCGCCAAACCACGCGGCAAGCCAAAAAAGATAGACGAGCGCGCGCCGAAGATCGCGAAAGATTACGTATCGCTTCAGATCTCGGTTTTCGTGCGGTATTTTCATCATAACGTTCCCCCCTGTGTTGGTCTTACTTACTATTGTATCATAAAATGAAGAAAATGTAAAGAGTTTTGCGAGATTGTCACATTTTCTTTTCAATTTGCATAGAATGGGTATTAGTTCTCAATTTTCAATCGAAAGGATGCATACATATATGAGCCAAAATCAACATGAAAATAAGCATATTCCGTCGTTTCACCCGCAATTTTGCGGTTGCGTCGCACACGATCCCAAAATGGCGCGCGCGGTCTCCGATCTGTACGGGGAGGAGCTACACGCGATCTCGGCTTACACCTATCGCAGTCTTTTGTACGATCGCTCGGATTTGTTCCGAGACCTCTCCAAGGACGAAATGAAGCATTTTCGTCTGCTTGGCGAGCTGATCCTCGCGCTTGGCGGAAATCCGATGATCCGAACGCAGATCCGTGTAGACGGTTATGAATTGGAGCGCGGATGCGCTTGTGTATCGGGGCGCTCCTGCACGCAGATGCTCCACGACTCGATCCGTGAGGAAAAACGCACCATTGACCGCTACCAAACGCTGATGGGCTGCACAACCGACCGTATCGTGCGCTCGGTGCTGGCGGGGATTGTGGACGACGAGCAAGGGCATGTGGAGTGGCTTCGCGCAGCAATTACCTGACTGTCTCTTACTACGACATAAATTGTTTAAAAAAGCGCTAATGACGTAGATCTGCGACGCATACGACAAATCGACAGCTATCTACGACATTTTCAAATATCTTGTGTCAAACTTTTGCAAATTTTACATGATATTGTGGTAAAATGTCAATTTTTGTATTGACAAATAGTTGCGGTGATGGTATAATAAAAAAAGAATGGGAAAAAAGAAGGAAACGGGGGAGAGTGCATGTATTATTCATACCGTCGCCGCACGCGTTACCGCAGACGTCGTACCAATCGTGGCGTATTTGCGTTGATGCTGCTCTTGACCGCCGTTTTTTTGGTCTCCTGCGTGGCGGGATCAAATCCGCTTTGGATCAGGGGAATGTTTGGCGTGGATGCGGCAAACTACGCCGCAGAGCCGATCGAGAGGTCGCACGCGACCGACGCCCCCGTGTCGGCAGAGCTGTGCGATATGGTGGAGATCCTGATCTCCGACGGTGTCACGCTCGCGCCGTTTCGTTCGACCTCACAGGCGGTCCGTGAATACCGCGACTGTATCCTCAACGATATGCTCCGCGATCATTACGCGCTCTACACGGGAGACGCAGACGCACTTGCAAGGCTGAACGGCGCGTACCCAAATCACGCACTGCTGACGCTGATCCCCGAAGCCGACTTTGAAAACACAGTGTATCGCTATTTTGGGGGTAGCAACGTCAGTCATAAGAGCGGTGCAGTTTTTGAATATCTCGGTCGCGCCGACGCATACACCGCACCCGTGCAGGCGTGGGAAGCGCAGGCGGAGATTGTCGTTTTGCAACTTGAGGAGACCTCGCACACCTATCGTCTGACCTTCACCCTCACGGATGGCGGCGAGCACGCCGACTACTTTGCCGTGTTCGTCAAAAGAGACGACGGCTCTTGCTATTTTTACTCGCTCGAGACGCTTTCCAAATAAGCTTTTATCACAAACAAACCCGCCTAAGACTGCCGAATCGTCTTGGGCGGGTTTTGGTATTCGATTTAATCAGTTGTGAATGTCACAGCGTGAGACGATTTGAAAAAAGATCACTCTATAAAAAACAGCAGATCAGTTCAAACAAAAAATAAATTGATGCCGAAATTGAGACTAAAAGCATAAGGATCGAAATACTCCAAATCAAAACTTTTATCCATTTTGGAAAGCTGTTTTCGGTCGTTCGCAGAATAGAGACCGCAAAACATTCCATGATCGAAAGAAACAACAAAAAGATTGCGATTGCAGATATTTTGTCATTCAGTGTATTTACGGATACGATAAATTTGGAGGTTTCAAATCCCCACGGTGTGATGGGAATATCGGGAACGATCAAGAACACAAGATCTATCATCAAAACAACCGCTGCTGCAATATAAAGACAAAGACCGCAAGCGGACATTTTGTTTTGATCCTTTTTCAGACGTTTTGTTTTTGAAAAAAAGGACGTACTGTCTAATAAGATCGCACGCAAAATACTGCTTTTGACAGTAAAATATTTTCCTTTCTGAAAACGGCTGTCATATCCTGCTAAAATGTGAATAAAAAATATGGAGAAAATAAAAAGCAAATACACCATTATCATAGTGCTAACACCTTTCGTCGTGTTGTTCTTCATCGAATTTTAATCCGGCATTAGTATCAAAATTGTTTTTTGTGCGCATGCAAACACTTTACAATTTAGATTTTTGTGAAAAAATTCTTCTTATTTTTGACCGCCAAGTGCGGTTTTGCTACGCTTGGCGTATACGACTGTACCAAATGTATCCTCTGACGTCAGATCCGTACTACCATAGATAACCGTACCGTCTTCAAGCGTTATGCTGGAGCGTCTGATATACTTGGATACTTTGATTTCTCCCGTATAAACAACGTAATCCTTGACGATATGATCGGTCACGGCGGGAATGATACCGAACGTAAGCATGAGCGCCATGGCTACGGCGGCAATCGAGAAAACTAGGGTATTATAAATAAAATCTTCTCTTTTTTTCTTCTTGTGCCTTTTTAATCTGCGTTCTTCCTTGGCTAAACGCTTTGCGGCGACAGGATCGGAAGGAGCTTTTGATCTTAATTCTTTTAGTCTCGCGGCTTGCTTTTTGTCTCTGTCTGCGAACACCAAACGGATCCAGACCAACAGGGCAATTAGCCCAACAGCAAATAGCAAGCTATACAGGATATATGTAACGGGTAGTCGATACTCCGATATGGGAATGCCGTTGTAAATACTCATAGTAAAAGGTCCTTGCTTTGAATTGGTTTGTACACTTTTATTTTACCATGAAATTATAGGCGTGTCAAGATGTTTTTGCATCTCCCAAGCCTATTTTAGGCGCGGTATTTTTGGTCGCTTCGCTTGCCGCCTCCCTTCCAAAAGCACGACCGAAAAATACCGTCCGTTTCCCAAACAACAGAATATGACAAACTGCGACAAACTGTCATATACTGAAAATAGCCGAGCCGACAAAAACGGCCGGAACGGCTTTTGAAAGTATGGAAAGGAGTATCGCAATGTATTCGGAGAACAATAGGCGCGCATCGGGGATGCGTGCAAACGACGAGTTTCTGCGACGGATGCTT
>JAZRIE010000289.1:0-8238 GCA_045645105.1 Eubacteriales bacterium
TGCATCGCTCTCAAGCATTACATAGTCTGCTTCTCTACCCTCTGCCTTAAGAAATGCACGTGTGATTTCATCGGACGGGAAAATCGAGGTGGTAGCACCGAGCTCGGTACCCATGTTGGTGATAGTTGCTCTTTCGGGAACAGAAAGCGTTTGAGTGCCCTCTCCGCCCCACTCGATAATGTAACCTACACCGCCTTTAACCGAAAGAATACGCAGGATCTCAAGGCTGACGTCCTTTGCGGTAACAAAGGGACGAAGTTTGCCCGTGAGGTTGACCTTGATCATTTTGGGCATGGTGATGTAATACGCGCCGCCGCCCATCGCGACTGCAACGTCGAGACCGCCTGCGCCGAACGCGAGCATGCCGATGCCGCCGCCCGTGGGGGTGTGGCTATCCGGGCCGATCAGCGTTTTGCCGGGGATCCCGAAGCGCTCCAGATGCACCTGATGGCAGATGCCGTTTCCGGGGCGTGAGAAATAAATGCCGTGCTTTTTGGCGATCGACTGAATAAAACGGTGGTCGTCGGCGTTCTCAAAGCCCGATTGCAGGGTGTTGTGATCGATGTACGCTACGCTTCGCTCGGTGCGGACGCGCTCGACACCCATCGCTTCAAATTCGAGGTACGCCATGGTTCCCGTTGCGTCCTGCGTCAGCGTCTGGTCAATGCGGAGTGCGATCTCGCTTCCAACCGTCATCTCGCCGCCAAGAAGGTGCGACTTGATGATCTTTTGTGCAATGGTAAGTCCCATGTTATTCGGTCTCCTTGTTTTTGATAAATTCTCTGGCGTTTGCGATATGCGCCATCATGCGTTTTTCGGCAAGCTCGGCATCGTGTGCGGCGATCGCCTCAAAGATCGCGCGATGCTCCTGCGAGGAATGCTCCGAGCGCACCTCGTTCTCCACCGACGCCTTGCGGTATTTGTGCAGCTTTTTATGAAGCGGCATCAGGGTATCGTAAAGCGGTGTGCTTCCGCTGAAGCGGTAGATCAGCTTATGGAAGCGGCTGTCCATGCCATTGATACGGTCGGCATCATGCTTGGGAACGTAAAACTCCTGAAGCTCCACCGCCTCGCGAAGCTCCTCCAGCTCCTCGTCGGTGATCCGCTTTGCGGTCTCTGCCGCCGCCAAGCCCTCGATGCGGATACGGATCGCAAGAATATCGTCCAGATCCTTACGGCTGACACCGATCACAAGAATCCCCCTTTGGGTGATCTCGATGATATGCTCCTGCTCCAATCGGTGCAGTGCCTCGCGGATCGGGGTACGGCTGACGCCAAGGTCGCTTACGAGCTTCAGCTCGGTCAGGATCTCTCCCTGCTGGTATTTTCCCGAAAGAATATCGGTTTCCAAGCGGTCAAAGACCTGCTCGGCAAGTGATATATTCTTATGTTCAATCATCGTTCTATCTCCTTACAGTCTGGCAAATCTTCCGCCCGAAAGCTCCTCGATCTTGGTCTCAAGCTCACCGACCGAAAGTGCGGTCTGTCTTCCGTCCTCGTATTCCTTGTCGATCCACTCCTTGAGCGAGGTGACCAGCGGATCGCGCTTATCCACAGCCTCCGAGGGACTCAGGCGGTAGTTTTCGTTGATCCAATACGCAATTCCCGCAAGCCCCGACGTCTTACTGATGACAACGGTCGCGGCTCTGCCGAGGATCTTTTTGGTATCGAAAATATTGTAGATCTCCTCATCCTTGAGAAGTCCGTCGGCGTGGATGCCCGCACGCGTGACGTTAAAGCTCTTGCCGACAAACGGCGTCATGGGCGGGATCTTGTAGCCCATTTCGTGCTTGAAATAGTCGGCGATCTCGGTGATCACGGTGGGATCCATGCCGTCAAGCGAGCCTCTCATGCCCGCGTACTCAAACACCATTGCCTCAAGCGGAATGTTTCCCGTGCGCTCGCCGATGCCAAGCATCGAGCAGTTGACACCCGACGCGCCGTACAGCCACGCGGTGGTTGCATTGGTGACCGCCTTGTAGAAGTCGTTATGACCGTGCCACTCGAGCAGCTCGCTGGGAACGTCGGAATAGTGCTGAAGACCGTAGATGATACCCGGCACGCTTCGCGGAATGGCGACCTCAGGATACGGAACGCCGTATCCCATGGTATCGCAGGCACGGATACGGACGGGGATCTTTGCGTCCGCCGACATCTTCATCAGCTCGTTGACGAACGGCACCACAAAGCCGTAGAAATCGGCGCGCGTGATGTCCTCCAGATGGCAACGCGGCATAACGCCTGCTTCAAACGCCTCGGCAACCGTGGAAAGGTAGTAATCCATGCATTGCTTACGCGTCATTTTCATTTTCTTAAAGATATGGTAGTCACTACAGGAGACCAGAATTCCCGTCTCGCGGATGCCAAGATCGCGCACGAGCTTGAAGTCCTCCTTGCTGGCTCTGATCCAAGTGGTGATCTCGGGGAATTTGAGCCCCAGCTCCTGACATTTTTCAACCGCCTCGCGGTCCTTTTGACTGTAGACGAAAAACTCGGTTTGACGAATAATTCCGTAAGGTCCTCCCAGACGCGAAAGCATCTGATACAGATCCACGATCTGCTTGACGGTATAAGGCTCTACCGATTGCTGACCGTCGCGGAACGAGGTATCGGTGATCCAGATATCCTCGGGCATTCCGATCGGCACGCGGCGGTGGTTGAACGCGATACGCGGTGCCTCGGTATAGGGGTACACGTCGCGGTAGAGATTGGGCTCGGCAACGTCCTGAAGCGAGTATCTGTAGCTCTTTTGTTCGAGCAGGTTGGTTTTGGATGAAATTTCTAACATTGTCCTTTCCCTCCTTATTATTTTGATTGTATACAATTATACATCAATTTCATGTATTTGTCAATACACAAATTCACAAAAAACAGACCAAAGCTTATATTTTTTATTGATCATATTGACAGACGCGACAATCTTTATTATAATATATGGAAGAACGACACCAGAAAGGACTTGATTTTATGAAACTGATGATCGCATCCGACATTCACGGAGCGGCAGGCTTTTGCCGTGCGTTGCTTGACGCTTACGGCCGTGAAGCCCCCGACCGACTCCTGCTCCTCGGCGACCTGCTCTATCACGGTCCGCGCAACGATCTCCCCCCCGAATACGCGCCAAAGGCAGTCATTGAAATGCTCAATCGGCTGTCCCGAAGGCTTCTTTGCGTGCGCGGAAACTGCGAGGCTGAGGTGGATCAGATGGTTCTCGACTTTCCCGTGCTTGCCGAATACGCGTGGCTTGAGGTCAACGGGCTTCGCATCTTTGCCACACACGGACACCGCCACACAAAGAACGATCCCCCTCCCCTCTCTGACGGAGATATCCTGCTTTGCGGTCACACCCACGTCCCCGCCTTCGGGCGGCTTGATGGGTTTGTATACGTCAACCCCGGCTCGGTCTCGATCCCCAAGGAGCACTCTCCGCACTCCTATATGATCATAGAAGGAAAAACGCTTTTGTGGAAGACGCTCGACGGCGAGGTCTATCAAAGCGAGACACTATAACGACAAAACTCCCGACAGACCTGAAAATCTGTCGGGAATTTTTGCTCGGGCTCCGCTCAACCCTTCTTTGACTTGCGGAAGATCATTTCGGCGACGGGATAGAGACACCCCGCGATGATCCACAGAATCCACGTGAGGTGCCACGCATGCGTCAGGAAGCTGATCCCAAGATACAGTGCCGTCGCAAGTCCCCAATAAACGGTATCCAGCACCGCGTTTTCCGTCTCACGCTTTTTCTTTTCCTCGGTGTAGTCGCCCGTTTGCAAAAGCCTTTGAAAGCTTCCCTGAACAAAGCACGCACGCACGATCAGAAGCACGCCGACCGAGCAGGCAACAAAAATCATTGCCGCGCACGCGATCAGCACCGCGTCACCCGCCTGCATAGCCCCAAGAACAATGAGCGGAACCACACCGACGACGCAAAGCAGAACCCCAAAGGTCAACAGCATCGTATAGGTACGCGCATAGGCGTCTCGCTTTTTCTCAACGATCCCATGCACGCCGTATTCGAGGTGAATGGGCTCTTTTTCAAGATATTCGTATTCCGAAAGCGCGATGCCGTTTGGCACGAAGATGGCAACCGCCGACGCAACAAGGGAAAACAGTGCCAAAAGTCCCACCGCGGTCGCCAAGCCCTCCTCTATGTGTCCCGCCTCACTCAGCCCCGCCAAAAGGATCAGCACCACGGGAGAGAGGATACAGAGCATGACGCCGATCGCGATGCGCCACGAAATACGGTCTACGCGGTCAAGATAGCGGTTGGCGTCCTCGGTGTCGATCCTGCGTGCCGACGTGACGTCGTCGCGGTCCTGCGTTTCCGAGGGGGTGACCTGCTCCAATTCATCCTTTAATAAGTAATCGGTGCTGACGCCGAACAAGGCACTCATGGCGATGATCTTATTGAGGTCGGGAATCGAGAGTCCTCCCTCCCATTTAGAGACCGACTGACGCGAAACGTCAAGCTTTTCGGCAAGCTCCTCCTGCGACCAGCCCTGCTTTTTGCGCAAATTCATAATTTTGTCCGCGAGTATCATAAGTAAGCTCCTTTCGATGCGTTTTTGCACCTACAGTATAGCAGTTTTGGCGGTTGCATTCCACCAACCGCGCTTGGAAATTTGTCAACCGACGGGTGCATTTGGTTAAAAACCCATTAAATTTGCTCCAAAAGCCTTGGAAACGCATCGAGCGACGAGATCTCGTAATCGGGCTTGATCCCGCCCGCCAAGGGCTTACCGTGCGGATTGAACCAGCAGGTCCTGATCCCTGCGTTGATACCGCCCTGAATATCCGAGGTCAGGCTATCGCCGAAAATGATCGCCTGCGACGCATCAAAATCGGGAATTTTTGCAAAGCATTCGTCGAAAAACGCCTTATTCGGCTTGACACAGCCGATCTGCTCTGAGAGAAAGATCTCGTCAAAGTATCGCTCGATATTGGCACTTGCAAGCCTTCCCCTCTGCACGGCGGTGGTGCCGTTGGACGCGGCGTACAGACGGTATTTTCCGTACAGCGCCTCCAAAAGAGCCTCCGCGCCGTCAAGGAAGAAATGCCCGCAGGACAGATGATGCTCGTAGCACCGCCGCACGTCCTCGGCATCGCGATCCTCGCCAAGCTCCTCCAAAAGGATCGAGAAACGACGCACCAGCACCTCGGCTCGCGTCAGCTCCCCGCGCTCGAGCCTTGCCCATTGTGCGGCATTGATGACGTTGTATCGCTTGGCGATCTCCTCGGAAAACGGCAGATCGAACTGCTTCAACGTCTTTTCCAAGGCAACTGCCTCGGATTTTTGAAAATCCAATAGCGTGTCGTCTACGTCTAAAAAAACAAATCGGATCATAAAGTCTCCCTCATTTCAAAATCACGTTTTCCGCGCCGAGAAGCGTGCGCAGCTCGCCGATGACGTAATCACTCAGCGAAAGCCCGTGCGGCGTGATCTCGTAACGCTTTTCGTCGGCAAAGAAGAAGAACGCGGGAAAATCCCCCTCAAACAGCTCCACAAGGTTGAGCGCCTTGCAGTATGCCGCGCACTTGTCGTCGGGAACGCGCAAGAACAGTCGTTTGGGCAAGGCTTGCGCGGTTGCCGTATTCACCTGCGGCTTTGCGGTCGCGCTTGCCGTTTTGGGTTGCGGTTTTGTCTCGTTCCGCTTGGACGTGTCTTCTTTTTTCGTGACCGCCTCGGGACGGAAACGCGCGTTTTCCACCAATGCGTCCATACGGTTGACAAGGATCTTGGGCGGTTCGTCCTCGCGGAGCGACACCGTTCCGCTGACAAACACGCCGCTATCGACGTGTATCAGGTGTCCGTAATCGCCAAACTGACGCGCAAAGGCAATACATTCGATCTCGGCAACGCGGTCCTCAATCGTGAAAAACGCCATACGGTCGCCGTTTTTGGTGTTTTTTTGCGTCACCGAGGTCACGATCCCCGCCACGCTCACACGCGCCTTGTCCGCGGGATCACTCTCGTCGCTCACGTAATCGGCAATGGGATCGGGAGCTAAAATTTCAAGATGCTTGCTGTATTCGTCGAGCATCTGCCCTGAAAAATACATTCCCGTGGCTTCCTTTTCCATCAAAAGCTTCTCACGCACGCCAAATTCGGGGATCTCGGGGTACTCGCACCGCGGTGCCGCAGATTCTGCCCCCATCATCGAGAACATATCCAGTTGTCCATCAAGATTTCGCCTTCCCTTTTCGGTCGCCTGATCGATCATAGTCTCATAGACGCGGAGCAGTCGGCTTCGGTAGACCCCCAAGCCGTCGAAGGTCCCTGCCTTGAGAAGCGACTCGACCATGCGCTTGTTCAGCTCTCCCGACGGCATGCGGTTGATAAAGTCCTCAAACGACCGAAACGCGCCGTGCCGTCTTTCCTCCAGGATGGCTTGCAGGAAGGAACGCCCTACGTTTTTGAGTGCCAGAAGACCGAAGCGAATATCCTTGCCGCTCACGGAGAACAGGGTGCGGCTCTCGTTGATATCGGGCGGCAGGACGCGGATCCCCCGCGCCGTGCATTCGGCAATGTACTCGGCGATCTTGGTCTGATTGCCAAGGACGCTGGTCAGCAACGCCGAGAAATAGGCGTGCGGATAGTGGCACTTGAGGTACGCGGTGCGATACGAAATAATGGCGTATGCCGCCGCGTGGGATTTGTTGAAGGCGTAGTTGGCAAAGCTCTCCATATCCGAAAACAGCTTGCCCGCCGCGTCTCTGTCGATCCCGCGCGAGGCGGCACCCTCGACGAAGGTCTCGCGCTCGGCAAGCAGAACCGCGGCTTTCTTTTTGGACATGGCGCGGCGTACTACGTCGGCGTGTCCAAAGGTATAGCCCGCGATCTCGCGGAAAATGCTCATGACCTGCTCCTGATAGACCACACATCCGTAGGTCGAGCGCAAAATCGGCTCCAGCTGCGGAATGTCGTAGCTCGCGCGGCTCGGATCGTGACGGCATTCGATAAATTTGGGGATCGAGTCCATGGGACCCGGACGGTATAGCGCGATCGCGGCGATCACGTCGTCGATGCGTTCGGGCGCGAGATTGGTCAGCATCTGCTTCATGCCGCCCGATTCGAGCTGAAAGACACCGCCCGTGCGCCCCGACGAGATCAGGTGGTAGGTCGCCGCATCGTCAAGCGGGATCCTTTCGATGTCAAAGCTCGGCTCACTCTCGCGGATCTGCCGCTCGGCATCGTGAATGATGGTCAGGTAACGGAGTGCCAGAAAGTCGAATTTTAGAAGTCCGAGCTTGGCGACCGTGTCCATATCAAACTGTGTGACCACCGTACCGTTGCTGGTGGCAAGCGGCACGTACTCGGCAACGCTCTTATCGGTGATAACGACCCCCGCCGCGTGGATCGACACGTTGCGCGGCATGCCCTCAAGTGCCATGGCGGTATCCACCAAGCGGCGCACCTCGGGCGAATTTTCATACTGTGTTTTGAGATCGGGCATTCTGAGCGCCGCCTCAATGGTAATATTCAGCTCCTGCGGCACGGCTCGCGCTACCGCATCGACGTCCTGATAGGACATTCCAAGCGCGCGTCCCACGTCGCGGATCGCCGCACGCGCGGCAAGCGTTCCGAAGGTGATGATCTGCGAAACGTGATCCTCGCCGTATCTGCGAGCGACGTATTCGATGACCTCGTCGCGTCGGTTATAGCAAAAGTCAATATCAATATCGGGCATGCTCACGCGCTCGGGGTTGAGAAAGCGCTCGAACAGAAGATCGAATTTGATCGAGTCAACGTCGGTGATCCCCAAGGTGAACGCAACAAGACTTCCCGCGCCCGATCCACGACCCGGACCGACGGGAATATCCTTGGATTTTGCGAAATTCACGTAATCCTGCACGATCAGAAAGTAATCGGCGTACCCCATCTGTCCGATCACCGAAAGCTCGTATTCGATGCGTGCGAGGTACTCCTCGCGGCTGTGCGTATCAAAAACGATATGACCGCGAGATACGCGCGACTCCAAGCCCTCGTAGGCAAGACGGCGCAGGCAGGAAATTGCGTCCTCTCCCGCGGGACACGGGAATTTTGGCAGATACGTGGTGGAAAAATCGAACTCGACCTCGCATCTCTCGGCGATCCGCACCGTGTTGGCGATCGCCTCGGGATACTTGCGGAACAGCATTTCCATCTCGTTTGTGTCCTTGAGGTAGAACTCGTCGGTTGCAAACGCGGCGGGTCTTCCCTCGTCCACCGTGGTGTTGGTCTGAATACACATCAGG
>JAZRIE010000290.1:0-2845 GCA_045645105.1 Eubacteriales bacterium
TACCTGCTCTGGCGGCGGCGCAAAATCCGGCGATCGAGCTATCGCCCGCACCGATCGTGGAAAGAACTTTGACGCAAGGCGCGCTTGCAACGAAGGCACCGTCGGGGCAGGAAAGCACCGACCCCCTCCCACCGAGGCTGATCATCACGTTCTCAAGCCCTCGGGCGCGCAAGGACTCTGCTGCCGCCGCGGCGTCGTTCGGTGTTTGGATCGCGACGGCGATGTATGCGCCGATCTCCTCCTCATTGGGCTTGATCAGCCAAGGGCGAACGTCCAAGAGGTCGTCAAGACCAAACGAGCGGGAGTCCACAACAAGCTTTACGCCGGCGTCGCGAAAGCGGATCAGCATGCTTTTCAAGGCATCTATCGAAAGTCCCTCGGGATTTCTCCCGCTCACCGTCAGGATCGTGTTGCCGTCGACCAAACCGTTCAGGAGCTGCTCAACGCCGCCCAAAAATCCGTTGTCCACCTTAAAGCCCGCGAAGCTGATGCGTGTTTCGGGGGAATTGTCGGTATGCAGGGTAATGTTTTCCCGAATTCTGCCGTCCGCCAAAATCTCGAAAAACGAAAGCTTGTCCGACATAAGGCTTTTTCGAAAATTATCGGCGTTTTCCTTGCCAAGCACCACGAGAGCCGTGTTTTCAACACCTGTATTGGTCAAGGCGCGGGAAATATTGATGCCTTTTCCGCCTGCGTTGGTGGCTGTGATCTCTGCTGAATTTTCGTGATATGGCTGAAAATTCGGCGTGTGGCAGTGTATATCAAATGCGGGATTGAGTGTCAGAGTGACAATTTTCATGGAGGTCTCCTTTTTTGCCGTGGCGTTTACTATATTTAATCACAAAAGCGTGAAAAAATCAAGACATATTGCAGAAATTTTGAAAAATGTATTGACAATGCCGTCGCGCAGGTGTATAATGATATATCTTTTTTTGAGGAGAACGAACACTATGAATGTAAAGCAAAAAAGACTACAGAGGCTTGTCTTCAGTGCTATGTTTTGTGCCGTGGTATTTACGGCGACGTGGATCTCGGTGCCCGCTCCCGGGATCGGGAACGTCAATCTCGGCGACGCGGCGATCCTGCTTGCGTCATGGATGCTGGGAGGGCCTTGGGCTGCGATCGCGTCGGGACTCGGTGCCGCATTGGCGGATCTTGTTTCGGGCTATGCGGTCTACGCGCCTGCTACGTTCGTGATCAAGGCGTTAATGGTCGTGGCGGCTGTATGCATCGGCAGATTGGGGAAGAAAAACCAAAAAGCGAAGGCGTTGTTCCGTGTTTTTGGTGCGATCGCGGCAGAGCTTGTGATGATCACAGGGTATTTTCTGTACGAGTCGCTTGTGATCGGTATCGGTTGGGCGGCGATCGCAAGCGTGCCGTTCAACGCGGCGCAGGGAGCGATCGGGATCGTGCTTGCTATGGCGGCGTATGCGCTCTTGCGTCGTGCGGGTCTTTCCGGTGAGCCGCGAGAGTGATTGCGTTCATGCGACTACATAGAGGACCTCTAAAAAAAATCTAAATTTTCAAAAAAATTTTTAAAAGCCCTTGATTTTTGAGTTTTGATGTGATATAATATGTCATGTTGCACGCCGGTGTGATGGAATTGGCAGACGTGCTGGACTCAAAATCCAGTGGTAGCGATACCGTGTCGGTTCGACCCCGACCACCGGCACCAGAAAAAGCACGCTTTGCCCAACTTCTCATAAGGAAGTTGGGCAGTTTTATTCGCCTGCGGCGAGTGATATTGCTTTGCAGTGATATTCGGCTTACGCCGAGTGGTATTTGCTTCGCAAGTTTTTGGCGAATATAATATCACTGCGAAACGAAGTGGAGCAATATCACTTTTGCGAAGCAAAAATATCACGCCGAGCTATGTGAGGCATATCACTTGATTGGCATTTGCGTCTTCAAATGCAGTGCTTGTCAAGAAAAAAGGACGAGGAATTTTCGCAATTCTTCGTCCTTTTCCTGTTGGTAGAGGTTATTCTGTTTTATTCTGCTCTGTCGCAGACACCCCTTGGCGCGCTTTTTTCAATATATAGCGTTTTTGTAAAAGGAAATCGCAAAAATGTTTTTGTAAAAGGAAATCGCAAAAATCTCTTGACAAATCTCTTTTTTTTTGGTATAATCGTTCGGTACAAAACTTTTTTATCTGAAACGACTTTTGGCGGAAGGGAGGAAAAATTTTGGGACAGGATTGCAAGGATCAACGTGAGTCGGTCAATCCCGAAAACGTCTATTGGGCACTGAACACATTGGTCGATATCGGAAAATATTTTCGCGCGTATTGCTATCGGTCGGTCGTCGATCTGGGCTTTTCACTCAACGAGATCGACGTTTTGATGTCGCTGGGGGAGCATCCCGAGCGCAACACCGTCAAGGGCATCAGCGAGACCGTGCATTTATCCAAGGGCATGATCAGTCAGGCGGTGGAAAGCCTGCGGCGCAAGGAGCTTGTAACGGTGGGAACCGATGCGCGCGACCGTCGTTCGGTGCAGATCTCGCTCGATGGCAAGGCGCAGCCTATATTGGACCGTTTGCGTGAGACGTATGAGATCTTCGTGCAAAAAATCGTCAGTGGAATTCCGTTGGATCAGCTGCGCGAGGGACTTGGCGTTGTAACACAGGTTTATTCCAACAAAGAAAAAATGAAGAAACGCGAACCGATTTCGGACGCGGAATTTTGATAGGAGGAGCCGCAAATGCGGCGAGGACAGATTATGAATACCCGTAAGCAAAAGACTGAACGTAATTATACACAAATAGAAAGCATGAAGCACTTTGTGCAAAAGCTGGCAAAATTCGGTGACCGCACGGCGTACCGTTATTTTGACCGTCAGCACAA
>JAZRIE010000291.1:0-9346 GCA_045645105.1 Eubacteriales bacterium
AGCCGTTTGATGTGAGCAATCTGGGGACCGTATACGAGTCTACCGTAACTGGATGTACCAATGCCGACTGTACGGACGTTGCAGAGCAGCTCATCGCACAGGGGTATAAACCCGCCATTCTCAACCTTGCTTCGGCTAAAAGACCTTGTGGTGGCTGGGATGCCGGTATGGGCGCTCAGGAAGAGTCACTTTGCTTTTCTTCCACTCTAAGCCAATCCCTGTATCAGTTTGGTGATCCTAAGTACAAGAACGTCCGTGACAGCGGTGTTCCTGTAAGGGAAATCGGATACCCGCACGATATCAACTACGGTGGCATTTACTCGCCCGGAGTTACCTTCTTTAGGAACAACATCTCCAAGTACTACACCCTGAGAGATAAGTCCTTCAAGTGCGACGTTATCACCGTAGCTGCTCTCTGCTTCAATGGCAAGTCCCACTATGCAGGTATCAACGAGCTTTCGTATCAGGCCGAGGACGGCGGGTTCACTCCCGAGGGCAGGGAGATCATGCTCAACAAGATTCGCACCATCTTCCGCATGGGCGTGGAGCATGGCAATGATGTACTCGTGCTCGGCGGTTTTGGCTGCGGGGCGTATGCCCTCCTTCCTTCAGCGGTTGCTCCTTTGTTCCGCGTGGTTATGGAGGAGCCTGAGTTCAAGAACAAATTCAAGCAACTTGTGTTCGCCATTCTTGAACGTCCTCGCAGACCACAAGGACTTGACGGTCATTTTGCGCCCTTCTACCACGAGTTTGGAACATACATGCTTGATTAATCTCAATTAGCCAGAGATGGATTTTTATCTCTGGCTGGAGTATAAAAAATATGTGAAATGCCCCCATAATCAGCCAAGCAAAAAAACTTGGTCTAACAAGGCGAAGGTTCGTTGTTTCTTACAATTCTCATAGAAATATGATATACTGTGAATGCAAACAAAGCATTGTATTTTTCGTCTTTTTACATTTAATGAAAGGTACGGTTATCAATATGAATGAACAAGATTTCGTAATTAAAAACAAAAAACTACAGAAGTATATGGGCAACGGAGGCGACGTTGTGATACCCGACGGAGTGACTGCCATCGGCAAAGAGGCATTTATGGAATGTGTAGCGTTAACCGGCGTAACAATACCCAATAGTGTAACGAGCATTGGTAACTTCGCGTTCTATGGTTGTAAAGCGTTGACCAACGTAACAATCCCTAACGGCGTGACCAGTATTGGCAACTCTGCATTCCATGAGTGTACTGCATTGTCGAGTATCACGATACCCGAGAGCGTAACAAGTATTGGTAACTCCGCGTTTTGTGGATGTGAATCATTGACGAGTATTTCGATCCCTAACGGTATTACGAGCATCGGTAATCATGCGTTCATGAGATGTATTGGATTAACTGATGAACACGGATTTGTTATTGTTGCTGATGTTTTATTCGATTATCGTGGAAAAGAGTCACAGATTACGATTCCTGACGGCGTGACGAGTATTGGTGATGCAGTGTTCTTTGAACATACTACTTTGACAAACATAACTATACCCAAGAGCGTTACGAGTATTGGCGGTTGTGCGTTCTATTACTGTCAATCATTAACGGACATAACTATCCCCGACAGCGTTACTAAAATCGGCGAGTGCGCGTTCTCATCCTGCACAAGCCTTGCGAGTATAAACATTCCTGACAGCGTAACAGAAATCGGCGAACGGACGTTCAAGGGCTGTGGTAAGTTCATCATAACCACGCCTGCGGGTAGCTATGCTGAGGAATATGCCAAGAAAAAAAGAATTAAGGTGAACTTGATATAAAAGGTCATTTTGCACCATTCTATCATGAGTTTGGGAAATATAATTTCTGATTTTGAAACCGTATTTCTCAAAAAAACCGTTCTTACCAAATATAATGTTATAATATAACCACAATCAAAAACACTTTTGCGGTTATTATTATGGCCAACAATGAGACGGGCGTGAAGTTCAAAGATTTTATCGGCAAGACCGTGCTTTTTCCGGCGAGAGGCGGAAGCTACGTTATTGAGAAGCTGACATCGACGAAGCTCGAAGTCCGCGAGGAAAAGCCGGACGAGCACGGCACGTACGCGCATTACGTTTTTGAAAGCGGCACTGGGCCGCGTGACAACGCCATTACAAGAGGCTCGCTCGTTTTCGTTGACGAGAGCCTGAAACAGCCGTTTGTCGAGGTGTACGAGGCGTACAGAAACTCGGCGGAAGGCCGCATGGAATCCTACCTTGAGTATATGGGCAAGTGGAACTAAAAATAATAAGTTAAAAGGAGAATAATACCATGTGGGGAAACACGAAAACATTTAAGGTTGTTTACTATGATCCCACCGTGATGTACGGTGACAAGCGCAGAGTCACGTTTGTTGAAGCTTACGACAGAGCCGATGCTATTCACAGATTTCAACAGAATTACGGAAACAGCATCGTTGTCCGAGACTGCATTGAGATCGGTTGAGCCGATTTAAGCTTTGAAAATCCCCTGTGCTACGGTTTATTTTTCAATGGCGGATTATTGTAAGATCTTTAGACGTGTAATCAATTATAGCAAATACCTCGGAGCAGTTGAAAATGAGAACTTTTTTATTCTTTTGGCAACAAAGTTTGCGGCGGCAACGATGGTGGAGTATATCCGCTTTAAAACAAACAATAAATAATCGTAAAGATAAATATTTCTGATGCATAATTTGTTCGAGGTGAAAAATGAACGATTTTGATAATTTTAAATATGGTTTCCGGGACTCGGACGAAATGGCCATTACGTTAACACTCGAAGATGATACCGAATTGTTGTGTGGCGTTATTGCTATTTTCCCTGCGCAAGATAAGGACTACATTGCATTGACTCCCCTGAATGAGGAAACTGATGAGGTATTTATTTATCGCTTCAAGCTAATGGATGTCGATGAGCCTATACCGATACTTGAAAACATAGAGGATGATCATGAATTTGAACTCGTTGGTGAGGCTTTTGAGAAACTTTTTGAAGAGGAGGAAGAGAAGCTCTTTGAGGAGTTTGTTGATGATGACGATGAGTTTGATCAGATAGATACCATTAACTAATTAGCGAAAGGAGGGCGTGTTTAATGTATACTTATAAGGTTATGTTTACTTGGGTTGGCAAACTTGGAAATCAGTATGAATTTGTAAATGCAAAATCTGAGGCTGATGCCAAAAATCGAGTAAAGGCTATGTATGGCGATAAGGTAAATGTGCATTGGGCAACAAAGCAGTAATTTACTAAGTCGTCTCTTCAGAAAATACCCTTTTTCATGCTCTGTATGTTACAATATACTTGTAAGATATGGAGCATGATTTTTTGCTTTGAAGGGGGATTTTATATGAAGTTTTATCTTATTACCGCTACGTTCACGGGAAGTGCCGAAAAGGCGCCGCAAGGAGATGGCGAGGAAAACCGTGAGCAGTTGTGTTACTCGGACGGAAACAACGGATGCGCCTTTGTTTCTGAGATCGAGGACGGGCAGGTGTCTATCGCCGTGGTGCACAAGGATTTCAATTTCAATCCCACCGAGTTTCCTATCCCGTGGGACAAGATAGCCGTTATCCCGAATGAGATCACCTATAACGAGATTACATCCGCGGAGTTCGCGCAATATCTTTCAATGGCAGAAGGTAGCCGATATCTTCTCAGACCGCGTAGCTTACTGCAAAGATTTCATTTGAAAAGGCTGCTATCTCCCGACGGGCTCCTTGCGGAGAACAGAGGCTACCGCGAGACGTGTATTCCCGAAAACTCAACGAGGGAGGAAATTGAAGCGGAACTTGAAAAGGCATTGTGGAAGCGCTCTTTTAAGGATGAGCTTGACCGAATTTATACCGCGCCCATGAAGGAGGGCTATTTCGGACACCCTGTTCACTACGTGCTGATGGGCGACAATTATGAGAATCGAAATATTGCGACAAGTGCCTTGATTCGCGCCTTGTATGGGGTGAAGCGCATTCGCTCGCGCAGATATTGTGAGATCAGTCTTTCAAATTTTAACATGGGTGACTTACAGTCCCTCGAAAGGCTTTACGATTGCTACGCTGGCGGAACTATCGTAATCAAATACCGTGCAGATGCCTGTCGAGAGGGCGGTGTAGAGGACGTTGCCTTCGAAGCGATTGACGCCTTCTGCGAGCAGATCCTCGCCCACAATCGCGATGTCCTAACTATATTTTGCTTCCCGCGATTCTGTCGGAAAGAAAATGAAACGTTTATCGAGCGTTTCCCTAACCTTTCCTTCATTGAGATTGAGGAAGGCTCCGTAAGCCGTGAGGAAGCACGGGGTTATGTGATCGCCAAAGCGAAAGAGTCGGAATTTGAGGCATCCGAGAGTCTGCTCTCTAAATTATCCGAGGATAAAGAATATTCGCTCAAAGAGATTGACGATATCTACGCAAAGTGGGAAGCAAACTACGTCAAGACCGACATTTTCCCTCAGTACAGCCAAGTATCCTCGGTACGCGCCAATGTCGTGTCGGAGAAGCCGAAATCTGATGCGTATGACGAACTTCAGGCGATGGTGGGACTTGCCGAGGTGAAGAAAATGATAGACTCCATCGTCGATTACACCAAGATGCAGAAGTTGTTCCGTGGGCAGAAGCACTTTTCGTCACGACCTGCGCTCCATATGTGCTTTACGGGCAACCCAGGAAGCGCAAAGACCACGGTTGCTCGTCTTCTTGCGCAGATCCTGCGAGACCACAAGGTCCTCGCGAACGGACACATTATCGAATGCGGCAGAGCGGATCTCGTGGGCAAGTACGTGGGACATACCGCGCTGATCATCAAACATAGATTCATACAGGCGCGGGGCGGCATTTTGTTCATTGACGAGGCGTATTCTTTAGTCGATGATAAGGACGGCATGTACGGTGACGAGGCAATCAATACGATCGTTCAGGAAATGGAGAATAGCCGTAATGATGTGATTGTGGTCTTCGCGGGATATCCCGATAAGATGGAGGGATTCCTTAACAAGAATCCCGGACTTCGTTCCCGTATCGCGTTTCACGTGCCGTTTGTCGATTACAACGCCGAGGAATTGTACGCCATCACCGAGCTTTTGGCAAAGAAGAGCGAGTTGACTCTTTCAGGTAATGTAAAATCCAAACTAATTCCGCTTTATGAAAGAGCGTGCCAGTCAAACGATTTCGGCAACGGCCGCTTTGCGAGAACGATGCTCGAAAAGGCAACGATGCGCCAGGCATCGAGATTGGTTGCGGGGGACATCGAGTTTCTTTCTTCCGCAGACCTTGCTATGTTGTACGCAGATGACTTTGTGCTCGAAGAGAACACAATTTCAGCGAAAGCGCATCGCAGGATAGGATTCTGATCAGACTCACTCTATTTCTTTGATTCCTGCGGTGCAATATTTGATATGTGAGACACAAAGAAAAATCCATCACAGACTTTATTAGGTCCATGATGGATTTTCTTCTTTTAAGCACTCTCAATCGGCTTGTTCATTGGAAATTTTATAACATCCTTATGAGAAATCCGCTTTTCGCAAGTGCTTTTTGATCTTGGGAGTGGTCACTTACTCCTCCAAGCAGAGCTTAATCGCGCGATGGATCCGCGCGCGCATTTCCATTACCTTATTATAATGCTCGATTCCGTATTTTTGCGCCGCAGTCCTCGTTGCGTCCGACAAAATGATCGCGTACAGCCCCGATCTGTAATCTACGAAAATCGATTGACCCGTGTGGCCGCAGTGTCCGATCGCGCCGTCGGCAAAGAGTCCGCCCGTTTGCGCATAGCGTCCGTCCACGTACAAGAAGCCAAGTCCGCGCGACTCGCTCATGTGCGCCGTGTAATTTTGCGCCGCCGCGTCAAAGGTCGCTTCGGAGATGAGAGGCGCGCCCTTGTCAAGCAAAAGCTTTACGTATTTCGTTGTGTCCGCAAGGCTTGAAAACACGCCCGCGTTGCCCGCAACGCCGCCCAAATGTCTACAGTTGTAGTCATTTACCTTGCCAATTCCGCTCGCATCGGGGTTCGCGTTCACGAAGTGCCCGCCGCCTTGCGGCAAAAAGGAGGTCGCGTGCATGGAAAGCGGCTTTGCCACCATGGTGTCAAAGCACTCGCCCAGCCGAGCGCCAAACACCTTCTCCACAATTTTGCCAAGCAGGATAAAGCCGGGACAGCTGTATCGCACGTCCGAGCCGACGGGGATATCGTCGGGAAGCGAAAGGATCTCGTCGGCGATCCGTTCGTCGGGAACGCCCGACTCGTAGAGGGGCTTATACCCGATTCCCATCGTATGGGTAAGGAGGTGCTTTACCGTGATGCGCTTATCCGTCTTGAAAAATTTGGAAACGGGGTCGTCAAGGTGCAAAAGCCCCCGATCGAGAGCGATCAGCGCAAGCGGTGTCGTTGCCATAACCTTGGTCACGGACGCCATATCAAAAAGCGTATGCTCGTCTACGTCGCCGCGGAAGGTGTCGTAAACCGTGCGTCCGCCAACGCCGACACGCACGGCAATATGCTCCGCCACACCCTCTGCAAGGAGGGTGTCCAGTTCTTTTTCTAACTGCTTCATTCTTTAGTTTCCTTTCATCAAAAAGAGGGGTGTCGTCGCACTTGCCGCGACGGAAATTTTATCGGTGTTCTTAAATACGTCTCCCGTAACGAGGTTTTCGTAATCTCCCGTTTCCTTGAGGCAAATTTCAAGCGTGCCCTCCTCGGAGGGGAAAATTCCAAGGAAGCGATCATCACCGTAAACGGTGTTTCCTGCAGGCGCGTAGCCATGGCAACCCGCTTCGTCGGCAATTTTTCTTAATTCCGAAGCGGACATAAAGGGCTTCACGTTCACGATATTCACGCCACCGTTTGCACGCTTCACCCGACCAACGCGGATAGCATCTCCATCGCACGCGATCGCATCAACGCCCGCACCCTTCACGATCTGCAAGGCGGGGAAGGAAGTCTCCTCCGCAAGAGGCGCAAGCGATGCACCCGTCAGGCGCGTAACGTTCTCAAGAGAAACGCCCCCATCGGAGATCACGCCCGCCGCATAGTTAAACATTATCGTCTTATCCGCAGGGATCTCTGCGATCATGCGTCTCGTTTCGTCATCGATCTTGAAGGTGTAGGCAAAGATGATCAGCTTATACTTGCTCAAATCCAGCTCCCCAAGATCGCAAAGGCGGTATACGTCGGTCAAGCAACCCGTCATACGAAGCTCGCAAAGGAAATCCTCCATAAAGCCAAGGCGCAAATCTCTGCTGATATTCATTTGTAAGGCGCAAGCATCGTCAACGACCATCAAAACGTCGCTCTGACCGATCGGGGTCTTCGCTCTGACCCTGTCGCTCGCGCGGACAAGGCGCGAAAGCTCACCAAGCGTCTCCTCGTCGTCAAACCATCCGCCACACAGATCCATCCACCAAAAGCCCGACCCATCCGAAAGATTTTTCGCAAGCTCGCGCCAATAAATGGTCTGCGTCTCCGCAAAGCTTTCAAATTCGCCCTTGATAAACTCGCTGGAAAGATGCGTTCCGTTGTCAAGCTCGTCAAGCCATATTTTTTTGCGGTTGATGGACTTGGTTGCGGAAAGCGTTCCCCCGGGCTCGCCTACGCCGTTGCGGTAATAGGATTTGGGCGCGGCAAGAAAATCAATATAGGGGGATTTTAGGAGCTTGTCGATTGCAAGATGCCCGGTGTACGCCGCGTTATCGATGTGCATAAAATAGCCGTAAAAGGAGCCCACGGGCTTGTCTCCCGTCTTCTCCTTGACCACCTTGCCGAAATGTAAGATCGCATCCGTGTTGACCTCGGAGACGAAGCAGTCAAGGTCCGTGGCGATCACGTGGCACGCATCCTTGCGGAAAAATTCCTCCACCGTCGCCGTTTGCGCGTAGCGCTCCTCGGGCGAGGGCAGTCTTACGTTGTCTCTTTGGATATCGGGCTGACCCCACGCCTCGGCGAGCTTTTCTCGACTGCCGTACTTCTTGATGCCGTAGTCGTAAAATCTTCTTTTGTGTCCGATGCCGTAATCGCCGTAGTGATTGGAGGTTCTTCCCCAAAGCACGGCTTCGCCGCACGCACCGTATCCGATGTGATAGCCGATAATGCGGTCGGCGTATTTGCTGTTTTCAATTCGATCGATCACGCGCTCAAGCGCCACCGTCGCATCGGCAAGCCATTTCTCCGAGGAAAAGCTCTGCAAGGAAATGATACCGCCAACGTTCGGGCGCGGGTCTACAAAAGAGCCCGCCGTCGTGCAATACGCGTAGCCCTTGGGTGCTTCGTAGCCGAGATAATCCTGACGAAGCGTGCCGACGAGCGCACGCACGCCCTCTGCCGTTTCGGGCGCGCCGTAGTAGCAAAAAACCTCCTCGGGGTTTTGCTCGCACCACGACACGGGCACGTTGACCTTAATTCTCGGAATAAAATAAATGTCGGGGTCGTCTTTAAAGACCTCCTCCAGCACGCGATCGGTCAAGGAGTAGTCGTATTCGTCCACGCCGACCCAACCGGAATGCAGAATGCAGGTGTGGATCTTCACGCCGTGCGCGGTAAAGGCGCGGTGATAATTTCCAAACGTGCTTAGATCCTCCACGAAGCAAAGGGGCGCGCCCTTCTCGTTTTTCAGCGGCGGATCGTAGCAAAAACCAAGTCTTGACCAAAATACGGGGTTGTTTCTTATCAGCTGTAACGCTTCTGCCTTATTCAACGCATTTCTCCTTTGTAACCCAAAATGCCGAGGATGGGGTCTCCCCGCGTCCTCGCCTCTTTAATCATAGCACATTATATCGCAAAAGAAAACCCAAAAAGCAAACAAAAAGGTGGACTTTCCGAAACAAAAAGGCGTGTCAAACGGAAATTTGACACGCCCTCGCATAAAATTATTTTATTTTTTATTTCTTAATGACCTTCTTGCACCGGCTTCGCTTGTTGCATTTCGGGCACTTTACCCACCGTTGGTTTAGTGAGGAGAAAAACCGCAGGTAGAGGGCGCACTCTTGCGACGAGCCTGCAACTCTCGCAAAACGTCAACTTTTCTTTACTTTTTCAGGTGTATAAGCTCCACACAGCGAGGCGGAATGCGAACAAAAAATTTATTTTTCTCCACCTTCACCTTGTAGCCATAGTCCTTCATCATCGCCTCTGCCTGTGCAATTTCTTGCGCGACGGTCACCCCCGCAATACAATAGGTGTGATGGTCTGAGGAAAGAAAAACGTATCGCTCCACCCAGGACAAGAAAGAATTGACCTTAACGAGAGGGTCGTCACAGCGATCAAGACCAAAATGCTCGTTTAAACGCGCGGAAACGGCGCGGAAGAACTTGGGCGAAACGCGCAAATGGGAACGCGGCTCGGTCCAAAGC